>JAFOYK010000056.1 GCA_017424665.1 Oscillospiraceae bacterium | reverse complement strand
GCCATATTAGACAAATCCTAGACATGGCTGATTTCCTAATTGACGGCCCATATGTGGAAGCTGAAAGAGATGTAACCCTTTCAATGCGCGGAAGCTCTAATCAAAGTATAATTGAGCTGAAAAAAATTTGAAATTCTTCGGATTTTGTGCTATAATATATCCGTCTAGTTGTATATAACTGGAAGGAGTGAAAGAAATGGACGAAATCTGCAAAGAAATACGCAGAATGACAGTTGAATGCATCGGCAGCATCGGAAGCGGCCACATCGGCGGCTCCATGTCTATTGCCGAACTTATGAAGGTACTTTATTTTGACAAGATGAATGTTGATCCGGCAAATCCTAAAATGGAAGGCCGTGACAGACTTGTCGTTTCCAAAGGCCACGCAGGCCCGGTTGTTTACGCAACCCTTGCTCTTAAAGGATTTTTCCCCAAAGAGTGGCTCTATACCCTCAACAAATTCGGAACCAACCTTCCCAGCCATTGTGATATGAACAAAACCCCCGGTGTTGATATGACCGCCGGTTCTCTCGGACAGGGATTCTCCTGTTCCGTAGGTATTGCTCTCGGTTCCAAAATCAAAAAAGACGGTGCAACAATTTATACCGTAATCGGTGACGGTGAATCCCAGGAAGGACAGATTTGGGAAGCTGCTATGCTTGCAGCAAGCAGAAAACTTGATAACCTCATCGCATTCACCGACTATAACGGAATGCAGCTTGACGGTGATGTAAAAGACATCAACTCCCTCGGAAACCTTAAATCCAAATGGAAAGCATTCGGATGGTATACCCAGGAAATCGACGGCCACGATTGCGAAGCAATTGCGGCGGCTATCGACCGTGCCAAAGCTAAAAAAGGTCAGCCTTCTATGATCATTCTCGATACCGTAAAAGGCAAAGGCATCAGCTTCGTTGAAGCGGCCGGATTCAAATGCCACAGCATGCCCATGAATAAAGAAGCAGTAGAAGCCGCACTTGCGGAACTTCAGTGAAAGGGAGGCGGATTTTGTTATGATGATGAGCGAAGCTTTCGGAAGCACTATCGCCGAACTTATGAGAAAAGATGAACGCATTTGCGTTCTTGACGCCGACCTTGCAAAATGCAACGGCACCACCGGAATTTATAAAGAATTTCCTGAAAGAGCAATCGATGTGGGTATTGCGGAACAGAACATGGCTTCTGTTGCCGCGGGTCTTTCTTCCTATGGATTTGTTCCGTTTATTTCTTCTTTCACTCCTTTCGCAACAAGAAGAATCTGTGACCAGATCGCAATTTCCATCGCTTATGCAAAACAGAACGTAAAAATCGTCGGTTCCGACCCCGGAATTTCCGCACAGCTTAACGGCGGTACCCATATGAGTATGGAAGATATCGGTGTTCTCCGTTCCATTCCCACAATGGTAATTTTTGAACCCGTAGATGCTGAACAGATGATCCAGGCTCTTCCTCAGATCGTAGATTATTATGGTCCCGTTTATATCCGCATGTTCAGAAAAGAATGTCCGGCAATTTTCGGAAAAGACTATAAATTCGATCTTTTCAAAGCAGATAAAATCAAGGAAGGCAAAGACCTCACCATCTTCGCTTCCGGTATTATGGTAAAAACTTCTCTTGATGCTGCCGAAAAACTTAAAGCAGAAGGCATTGACGTTGAAGTTATCAACGTACACACCATCAAACCCATCGATGCAGAAACTGTTATCGAATCTCTTAAAAAGACCAAATGCGCCGTTGTTGCGGAAAACCACAATATTCTCGGCGGTCTTTTCTCCGCAGTTTCCGAAGTTGCGGTACAGAATTGCCCCGCACCCATCGTTCCTGTCGGCGTAAAAGATGTTTTCGGCGAAGTAGGCAAACTTGATGCCCTTGCTGAGAGATTTGAAATGACCGAAAAAGACGTTATCGAAGCGGCAAGAAAAGCTTTTGCCGCAAAATAATAGAAAGGCAAATTCCAAAATGAAAAAGAAAACCAAAAAACCTTTGTTTGACCCCAGATGCCCCGGCGCAAAAATGATTTTCTATGGTGCAATTCTCCTTATTGTTGCAGGATGCATTAATGCATACATTTCCTGGCTTCTTGTTGTAGGCGTACTTTTTAAAGCAGCCGAAGCAGGCGACGTTTTCGGAAGCACCTTAACTCTTTGTGCACAGGTAGCTCTTGCGCTTCTTGTTGCGGTTGATGCAATAAATCATCGTAATCACCCGAGCAAAAGTAAAGGAATTATTCTTAAAGCAGCTTGCGTTTTTGCAATTGCAGTCATCCTTATGATTCAGGGCGAAACCACCGCAGGAGGAGTTTCCACCGGCCTTATCGTTGCAGCGTTTTCCTTTGCCGGTTCCGCAGTTATGGTTCTTGGAGGAATCAGAAACGCAAAAGTTCTTGGCGGAAAAAAATAATTCAAAGAAAACAAAAAACGCAGGTCAAAGACCTGCGTTTTTTTATTTTTTGATTTCTTCATAAATTTTTTCGGAAATCGGTAAAAATTCTTCGGGGGTAATTTTCATAACTTTTCTGTCGTAACTTAAAAATCCGTTTGTTTCGTCCTCAACGTCGGAAACCTGTGTATAAATTGCGGCGCAAAGTCCTTCTTTTACCGCCGGGATTATATCGCGTTCATAAAG
>JAFOYK010000093.1 GCA_017424665.1 Oscillospiraceae bacterium | reverse complement strand
ATGATTGCGGGCCAGCCTTCATAACGGCTTTCGTCTTTTACGCCAACGCTCTTGATATCCGGAACAACGATGAAATACTGCCAAACTTTTTCAGCAAGGCCGTTGTTTGCGAATTCTTCGCGGAGAATTGCGTCTGCTTCACGAAGAGCAGCAAGACGGTCACGGGTGATTGCGCCAAGGCAGCGAACGCCAAGGCCCGGGCCCGGGAACGGCTGACGGTAAACCATGCCGTGGGGAAGACCAAGAGCTTCGCCTACTACGCGGACTTCGTCTTTGAAGAGAAGTTTGATGGGTTCAACAAGTTCAAAGTTAAGGTCTTCGGGAAGGCCGCCGACGTTGTGGTGGCTCTTAACTGCTTTTTTGCCTTCAGCTGCTTTGATGGATTCGAGAATGTCGGGATAGATGGTTCCCTGTGCGAGAAATTCAACGCCTTCGAGTTTGCGTGCTTCGTCAGCGAAAACTTCGATGAATTCTTTGCCGATGATCTTTCTCTTTCTTTCGGGTTCGGAAACGCCTGCAAGAAGATCAAGGAAACGGTCGGTTGCGTCAACGTAGATAAGGTTTGCGTCAAGCTGGTTTCTGAAAACTTCGATTACGTTTTCGGATTCGTTTTTGCGCATAAGGCCGTGGTTAACGTGAACACAAACAAGCTGTTTGCCGATTGCTTTGATGAGAAGAGCTGCAACAACGGAAGAGTCAACACCGCCGGAAAGAGCGAGAAGAACTTTTTTGTTGCCAACCTGTTTCTGAATCTCGGCAACCTGTTCTTCAATGAATTTTTCGGCAAGTTCGTGGGTGGTGATACGTTCCATAGTTTCGGGACGAACGCTGGACATGGAAATTCCTCCTATATATCAATGGATTTTAGATATAGCTAATAGAATTATTATACTCACATAAAGTCGGTTGCGCAATATTTTTTTACAAAAAAACAAAAGATTTTCTTTAGTCATCTTGACAGAAAAACGCATAATATGGTTTAATCTATTTAAAGAAAATTTTAAATAGATTTTTCGGAAAGGGGGAGAAGAATTTGGCTTTGCATGAGGTTCTTTCTGCCTTGGCGGATAAAACCGGAAGGGTAATTCTGCAAAAACTCCGGGAAGGAAAGATAAATTCGGGCGATCTTGCAAAAGCCGCAGGACTTTCGCCCCAGGCGCTTTCCTATCACCTTGCGAAACTCAAAAAATCGGGGCTTATTTATGAAACAAAAGAAAAAAATTTTATATATTATGAACTGGATCTGACCGTTCTTGATGAGGCAATAGTCTGGATGAGCACTCTTAAAGGAGGAAAAAACGATGAATAAAAAAAGAATTCTCTATTTTGCGCTTATGTTTCTGCCGCTTTTGTTAACCGTTATCGTGCTTCCGTTTCTGCCGGAAAAAATCCCTGCCCATTATAATTTTGCCGGGGAAATAGACCGTTGGGGAAGCAAGTTTGAAACGCTGATTTTTCCTGCGGTAACGGTTGCTATGGGATTTTTCATGCTCTGGATGGCAAAAATTTCCGCAAAACAGGAAGAAGGCGGAAAGAACAACGAAAAAATCGTTTTTTATACCGGAATGGGAATTTCCCTTTGGTTCACGGCAATGCACGTTATTTCAATTTATAAAGCCTTTTCTGCCGCGGGAAGTATGAGCTACGCACATGAAGCGGATATAAACCAGCTTATCTGCGTCCTTCTCGGAATAAGCATGGTGATAATGGGAAATTTTATGCCGAAGCTCCGAAATAATTCCATAATAGGGCTTCGGACTTCCTGGAGTACTAAAAACGACATCACATGGAAAAAATGCCAGCTTTTCGGCGGAATTTCATTTATGATCTGCGGTGCTTTTATGATTATTCTGGGGATTTTTATGGAAGGCTATGCCGCAATGTGCGCCGTCCTCGGGCTTTTGGTTTTGGATACGATAATCTGCATTATTTACAGCTATAAAATTGCGAAAAAATATTAAAAACAAGAAACACCTGCTGATTGCAAATCAGCAGGTGTTTCTTTTTATTCCTCAAGAGGATTCCATTTTTTCTTGATGAAACAGCGCAGGAACATTAAGAAAAGGAACATGTTGTGCGCAATCATGCAGCCCCAGGCGGCACGAAGGTCAAAATTAAGAAGCTGGGTGAAGATGAAAGTTCCGAAAATTCGGATTCCCCACATTCCGATTATGTTGAAAACAAAAGGTTCCTTCGTTCTTCCAACACCCTGCATAAGTCCTTCGATTATGATAAAGAAACCGTAGAAAGGTTCCGAAACCGCAACCATTCGAAGAACGGTTGAACCGAGGGCAATTACCTCGGCGCTGTCGGAAAAAACGTTCATAAGAGCGGGCGCAAAGGCAAAAAGGCTTCCGCCGGAAATTATCATAAGGGTGAGCTCTATCGGAATGAACATGTTCGCAAGGTCGTGCATGCGCTGTTTATCTTTCGCGCCGTAAGCGTTTCCGTTAAGGGTCGCCGCGGCGGTCTGCATTCCGAAAGCAGGAATATAAAATGCGGATTCAACGGTGTTTGCAATGGTATGCGCCGCGGTGGAAACTTCGCCAAGGGAATTTATCATCGAAGCGAAAGCAACGAAACCGAGGGAAGTTCCGAAACGCTGGAGCATGTTCGGGAACGCAACCTTAAGACAGGGGAGAAGGATCTCGCCGTCCGGTGCGATTTTCTGACCTTTAGGAGAAAGGAAGGGGTGTTTCCAGAGAACAATCGTGATAAGAATTCCGCCGAGGGTGAAGGCAAAAGCGCTTGCAATCGCCGCACCGATTACTCCAAGTCCGGCACCGAACATAGTAAACTCAATTCCGAAAATTTTGAGCACGCGGGTTTCGTAAATGAGCAGGAAGTTGAGCACCACGTTGGTAAGGTTCATGATAATTCCGATTTTCATGGGCGTTTTTGTGTCGCCGGAAGCACGGAGGACCGTTCCAAAAATAATGCTTGCGGTTCGCGGAAGCATCGGAACATAGACGATGAAAAAATATTGAGCAGCGGTTTCGCGGATGTTTTCGTCAACCTGCATCCAGACAGGCACCATTTTGCTCAAAGAAAGGGTCAGAACGGTGAAAAAAGCGCCCATAACAAGAACCGCGAGCACGGATTGCCCGACGGCACGCCTTGCTTTTTCATCGTCGCCTGCACCGCGTGCTTTTGCGATGAAAGCAAGAAAACCGATGCTCATTGCGGAAATGCTGCTGCTTATGAGCCAGTTAACGGTGCTCGTGGAACCGACCGCGGCGGTTGCGGCTGTTCCGAGAGCGCCGACCATTGCGGTGTCGATATATTGAACTGCGGTCTGCATTGCCTGTTCTAGCATGGTCGGCCAGGCAAGGGCCCAGATAACGGCAATCATTGCCGGGTTTAGTTTTTTAAAATAACTTTTAAGCATGTTACCTCAGAATTTTTTGTAATCGGTGGCTTTTAATTCAACGTATCCGCATTT
>JAFOYK010000177.1 GCA_017424665.1 Oscillospiraceae bacterium | reverse complement strand
CGCCAGGACCCCGCCGGCGGAAGGCTTCTTAAAAAGAAAATGCATTCCGTAAAATCCATGGGAAGGCGTTTTGAAAAGGAAAAAGAAAACCTTACCCAGATGCCGGAAAGCGAAGACGCGATTTTTCTCCGTTTCGGCGAAGACGCGAAAGTTCCAAACGGAAAAAGGGTTCTTTCCCTTGAAATTCCAAAGCTTTCCGCCGGAGAAAAACTACTTTGCGGCGAAATAAAATTTGAAGTTTCCGGCGGAGAAAAAATCTGCATAATCGGAAAAAACGGCGCGGGGAAAACCACCCTTCTTCGAAAAATTGCCGAAGAACTTCTTTCCCGAAAGGATATAAAAGCGGCTTACATGCCGCAAAATTATGAGGAAGGTTTCGACCTTTCGAAAGACCCCATCGAACTTTTGGCGGAAGGCGGAACGAAGGAAGAGCGAACGAAGATTCGCACCTATCTCGGAAGCATCAAATTCACCGCGGACGAAATGAGCCACGCCGCAAAGGAACTTTCCGGCGGACAGAAGGCGAAACTTTTCTTCGCGAAAATGGCTCTTTCGGATTACAACGTTCTTATCCTTGACGAACCGACCCGAAACCTTTCGCCCCTTTCCAACCCGATGATAAGGGAAGTTTTAAAGAATTTCGGCGGAGTGATAATCAGCGTTTCCCACGACAGAAAATACATCTCCGAAGTTTGCGAAAAGATTTTTGAACTTTCCGAAAACGGGCTTGAGAGGGTTTATCCGGAATTTTAAAGCGGAGGTTTTTATATGAAAAAATTTGCGGTTTTGATTTATCCTGATTTTTCTCTCCAGGAGATAACCTGCCTGACCTCCGCTCTTTCGGTCTGGTTCGGTGAAAAAATTGATTTTATCGCAAGCGAAAAAAGAGAATATAAAAGCGAGGAAGGGCTTTTTGTCTTTCCGGCGAAGACCACCGAAGAAACAAAAATTACCGATTACGACTGCCTGATACTTCCGGGAACAATAAACCCGCTTCCGGCGCTTTTCGATGAAAAACTGATTGGATTTTTAAAAAGCGGCGCGGAAACGGACGTTGTTTTTGCGGCAATTTCTTCCGCGCCTTTGCTTCTTTTGAAGGCGGGAATTTTGAAAAACAAAAAATTCACCGGCGGATTTTTTATGCAGATGGCAGAGGTTTTTCCTTTTGTTGAAAAGGAAAATTTTATCCATAAGGGAATCGTCTGTGACGGAAACGTTATCACCGGAATCGGAATGTTTTTCCGGGAATTTGCAAAAGAGGTTCTTTGCCGTTTCGGTTATGATATCGGCGAAAATTTTATGCGGGAAAGACCGGAAGATTTTTCCGAAGACGAGCTGACTTTTTATTGGTCGGAAGATGAATATGCGGAATTTCTTGATGAGCTTTCGGAATATCAATAGAAACAGAGTTTATTTTTCATCCGTCTGCTTCGCATACACCTTTTTCCCCAAGGGAAGACTGTTTCGGAACGGTCAAGACCGTTCCCTACGGTTTGCAGTGGATTTTTCAAAAATACCGTAGGGGCGAACCTATGTGTTCGCCCGTTTTTGGGTTGGACAGAGTTTATCCCTCATCCGCCTTTTTCGGCAAAGCCGAAAAATCCACCTTCCCCTCTGGGAAGGCTAAAAAAAGCACCCTTGCGGGTGCTTTTTTGTTTTTTATAAAAGTTTGTCGATTTCGGTTTTTATCTGTTCAAAAACTTCCTCAATGGTGCCGGTGGAATCGATTATTGCGATGTTGTCGCGGTCTTTAAGCATTTCGAAAACGATTCCGTAACGGCGGCGGGTTTCGGCGATCATTGCGGCGTTTTCCTCGTAAATTTCAAAATGGGTTCTTCCGGCGCGGATGTGTTCGTGGCATTTTTTCGGATCCATATCAAGGAAAATGCAGATATCCGGTTTGGTGATGAAGGGGCAGTCAAGGTTCATTCCGGCGACCCAATCGATTGCGCCGTCAACTCCCTGATAGGCGAGGGAAGAATAATAATAGCGGTCGCAGACAACGTCGGTTCCCTCGTTAAGATGTTTTATAATTCCGTTTTTGGGGCTTACGTTGTGCTGAACTCTGTCCGCGGCAAACATTGCGGCAAGTTCCTCGCGGGTTCTGGGGTGTTCGCCGCCGAGACCGTCGCGGACCATTCCGCCAAGGCCCGTTGCGGTGGGTTCGGCTGTGTGGTGGATGGTTCTTCCTTTGCTGCGGAGATATTCCGCAAGAAGATTTGCCTGGGTGGTTTTTCCGCTTCCGTCAACACCCTCTATTACGATAAAAAGTCCGCGTTTGTTTTCCAAAATTGAAACGCTCCTTTCGGGATTTACTGTGGATAATTATATGTTTTTAAAAAAGCGTTGTCAAACAAAACGCTTTTAAATTCCTATTATTGTAAAACAATCATATTCTCCAAAAGTTTTTTGAACCCATTCATCCGCTTCTTTATAAAGTTTTTGTCTTCATCGCTTTCCGCCAAAACAATTTCACCAATTTTCTTCCATTGTGCCGGAAAAACTTTTGTTTCACCAAGTGGATCGAAAGAGGAAATTGTTTCTCGAAGTGCTTTTTCAAAACCGCTGTGTTTGGAAAGAATATCGTCATGCAGGCAAAGGGAATCTTTCGCCCAAAAAGTTTTTCCATCCCAAACTCCTTTATAAAATTCGTGATAACAGGTTCCTTCAATTTTTTCTGCAGAAACGAAAAATTTCAAAAAATCCCCATCCTTTTAGCTAATAATTTGATTATACCATAGCAAGAAAAATCTTTCAACAATTACCGAAGCCTATGTTAAAAAGCTGTTTTTCCTTTTCAAAAAGCGGAATTTGTGGTATTATGGGTACAGAATAACTTGTGTTTTAAAACGGCGGGAGCAAGCCCCCGCCCTACGATTGAACGGAGGTTCGCTTATGGAAGATTTTTTTGAAGCAAGTCTTTTTTCAAAACCTTTTTTAAGCGCGGTAATCGTTGCCGCCGGAAGTTCTTCAAGAATGGGCGGAACAGATAAAATTTTTCTTCCGATTGCGGGAATTCCCGTTGTTGCAAGAAGCCTTCTTGCTTATGAAAACTGCGCCGACGTTTCGGAAATCGTTGTCGTAACAAAAGAAAGTTCCATTGAAAAAATTCAGAAACTTGCGGAAGAATATAAAATTTCGAAGCTTAAAACCGTTGTTGCCGGCGGTGAAACAAGAGCGGAATCCGTTAAAAAAGGCGTTCTTGCGGTTTCGGAAAAAGCGGATTTTGTCGCAATTCACGACGGTGCAAGGCCCCTTATCATTCCTGAAGACATAAGCCGCTGTGCCGAAGATGCTTTCCGCTGCGGCGGAGCGATTCTTGCTGTTCCGGTAACGGACACCATAAAATACGGAAGAAAAAACGGTTTTGTGGAATATACCCCCGCGCGCGAAAAACTTTTCGCCGCCCAGACCCCGCAGATTTTTGATTTGAAAATTTACAAAGAAGCCATGGAAAGGGCTTTCCGGGAACTTTCGGACTGGACCGACGACAGCAGGATTTTTGAAAACGACGCAAGAAAAGTTTTTCTCACCCCCGGAAAGAAATATAACATTAAAATCACCTCGCCGGAAGATATTCCCATTGCGGAGGCGCTTTTGAAAGGAAGGGAAGCCGAATGATAAGAATCGGTCACGGTTACGACGTACATAAACTTGTTGAAGGAAGAAGGCTCATTCTCGGCGGAATTGAGATCCCTTATGAAAAAGGCCTTCTCGGACATTCCGACGCGGACGTTCTTGCTCATGCGGTTGCGGACGCGCTTCTCGGCGCCCTTGCTCTTCCGGATATCGGAAGGCGCTTTCCCGACAAAGACCCGAAATATAAGGACGCAGACAGCATTCTTTTGCTCAAAGATGTTTATTCCGAAATTCTGAGCATGGGATATTCCGTCGGAAATCTTGACTGCACCGTTATTGCCGAAAAGCCGATGCTCAAGCCGTTTATTGAACAGATGAGAGAGGTTTTGACAAATGCTTTGAGCACGGACATTGCGAACGTTAACGTCAAAGCCACCACCGAAGAAGGCCTTGG
>JAFOYK010000181.1 GCA_017424665.1 Oscillospiraceae bacterium | reverse complement strand
GGTGGATAATATCCGCCCCGGGCCGCTGCAATTTTCCCCTTTATATACATAAATATACGGCCGGCGTTTTGTTTTGAATTTAAATAGTTTACCGCCGGATTTTTTTGTGATAAAATAACTTTATAAAAAGGAAAGGGGCGGATCTTATGTTCGAATTTTTTGCGGGAAAACCGGTTGTTTTAAGCGGAAACTGCGCCGATTTTCAGGGCGGCTGCGCTTTGGGTTTTAATGCCGAACAGGGTATCCGCGCTTTCGCGAAACCAAACGGAAGCGATTTTGTTAAAATCGAATCGGAGGATTTCGGAAATTTCGGAATTGAAATCGGCGACACCGAACCGAAAGCGGAGGAAGCGGAAAGTTTTTCCGCCCTTGTTCGGGGAATTATGAACGGCTTTATTGAAAGCGGAAACATTTTCGGCGGTTTCGATGCGAAAATCGTTTCGGAAATTCCTTTGGAAGAAGCTTTCGCGCCTTTCGAAATACTTATCGGAAAAATCATCAGCGGGCTTTTCTTCGAAAACAGCGTTCCGCCAACTCGCCTTGCTCAGTTTGGAAGCGCCGCGGAAAACGATTATTACGGAAGACCCGCCGGAATTTCGAAACAGCTTGTTTCCGCTTTGGGCGGAACGGTTTTTATGGATTTTTCCGAACCGGAAATGCCGCAATTCAGAAAAATAGCTTTTGATTTTGAAAAAAGCGGATTTTCCGCCGCAATCATAAGCGAAAAAAACGTTTCCGACCCGATTTTTGAGGAAACGGAAATTTTAAAAGACCTTGCGCTTCTTTCCTGGAACATGGGCCACAACTTTCTTTCCGAAGCGGACGAAGCGGAATTTATCGCCCAGTTCCCGATTCTTCGGCAAAAATGCGGCGAAAGGGCGGTTTTTAACGCTCTTCGCTATTTTTCAGAAAGCAGAAACGCTTTTGATGAGGCCGAAGCTCTTGAAAACGGCGATTTTTCGGAATTTTTAAGAATTTTCAAAGAATCCGGCGAAAGTTCCGAAGAAAAAAGCGGGGTTTTATCTTTCGTTCAAAACCTTCTTTCCGAAAAAGGCGCCGCAAAGGAATCTTCCGGAAAAGTTCTCGCTTTTGTTCCGGAAGAAAGCGCCGCGGAATTTGCGGAAGAAACAGAAAAACAAGGTTTTGAAATTATGTTTTTGTTTTAAGGAGGAAAAATGGAGTTTTTAGAAGAATTAAAAAGTTCTGAATCTTTTTGGTATTTTATATGGGCTTATTTTATTGCTATAAATCTTATCAGCTACGGGGCCATGTGGCTTAACATTCCTTACCGGAAAAAATATAAAAAACAGATTCATTGGATTATATTTGTAATACTGAATTTTGTCGGCGGCTGTTTTGGAATACTTTTCTCTATAGACAAAGTCAAATACAAAAAAGGCGAAGGAATAATACTCTTTACCACCTATCTCGCTTTATTGGGCTGTTGGCTTTTCGGCGTTAATTATCTCATATAAATTTTTTGACCGAAAAGCGATTTTATGGTAAAATAAAACGAACCCAAGGGAAAGGGGATTTTTTAAAATGGTCGTTCCTTATTACGTTGTTATAAATGCCGTTGCTTTCTTCATGTATGGCGCGGACAAATATTTTGCAAAAAACGACATGTGGAGAATTTCCGAAAAGGCTCTTCTCGGCGTTGCCGCTGTTGGCGGAGCTTTCGGCGCTTTTGCAGGGATGGAAATTTTCCGCCACAAAACCAAACACGCAAAATTCAAACTTCTTGTTCCGGTTTTCATGGCTGCTCACCTTGCGCTGCTCGGATATCTTTTCCTTGGATGATGGAAGTTTTCAGATGCCCGCTTTGCAGGACAAAGCTTTTAAAAAACGAACGTGCGCTTAAATGTGAGCACGGACATTCCTTCGACATTTCCGCGGAGGGTTACGTTCACCTTCTTCCGGCAAACAAAATGAATTCGAAGATCCCCGGTGACAGCAAAGAAATGGCCGCTTCACGCTCCGCTTTCCTTGACAAAGGCTATTATGAACCGCTTTTAAAAGAACTTGAAAGAACGGTGCTCGAACTTTCCGAAAACGAAGAACCGGCAATGCTCGATTGCGGCTGCGGCGAAGGTTATTACACTTCCAACATTGCAAAAGAGCTTAAAAACCGCTTTCCTAAAGCAAAAATCGCAGGTTTTGATATAAGCCGCCCTTCCGTAAGGCGCGCGGCAAAACGCACCAAGGAAGTTGATTTCGCGGTGGCTTCGGTTTTCGATATTCCCGTTTCCGACAAAAGTTTCGACATTCTTTTAAACATTTTCAGCCCTTTGAGCATCGATGAATATAAACGCGTGCTCAAAGACGGCGGATATTACGTTTACGTTGTTCCGGCGGCAAGGCACCTTTGGCAATTAAAGGCCGCAATTTACGACACGCCTTACGAAAACAGGGAAGAGGACATTCCTTACGAAGGTTTTGAGCACGTTGAAACCCGCAAGGTCCGCTATGAGACCCTTATCAAAACGAAAGAGGACATTTTTGCCCTTTTCCAGATGACCCCGTATTACTGGAAAACATCGGCAAAAGGCGCGGAAAAACTTTCCGCTTATGAAAGCCTTCTGACCGAAGTTGCCTTTGATATCCACATTTATAAAAAGGAGAAATGAAAATGCATTACGATTACAAAACCGCAGGAACCTGCTCTAAAAAAATCAGCTTTGATATGGACGAAAACGGAATTGTCACCAACATCGTTTTCCTTGGCGGCTGCCCCGGAAACCTTCAGGCAATTCCGAAAATTCTTGAAGGCTGGAAAGCCGACGACATTATCGACCGCCTTCTTGGAAACGATTGCGCCGGAAGAGGAACTTCCTGCGCAGACCAGCTTGCAAAAGGCCTTCTTTGGGCAAAAGAACAGGCCAACGGCTGAGATTGATTTATAAAGAAAATGCACCTCCTGGGGGGTGCTTTTTTTAACGGCGGGAGC
>JAFOYK010000184.1 GCA_017424665.1 Oscillospiraceae bacterium | reverse complement strand
GAATAGCGTTCTTTGTCAAAGGCGGAAAGATCTGTTTCGGTGTAATTGAAAATTACCGGATAGACGTTGCTTTCCGGAAGAAAGCGCCGGAGCCTTCGGTTAAAAAACGCGGCGTAAATACGCGAGGCTGTGTCGCACCTTTCCGCTTCGGAAAATTTCGGATATTCGATTATATCGCAGATTTTCTTTCCGTTCATGTTCTAAACACCGGAAACAAGGTTGACGTAAGTTGTTCCTTCGGAATAGCGGATGTTTTTCGGAAGGATGTAATCGAAAGTTCCGGCTTTGGAAATAATTTTTTCAGCGGATTCGCTGTTCCAGATAAAATATCCGGAAAGTTCGATTCCGAGATTTGTTTCAACCGTTCCGGCAAAAACTTCTGGGGGAACGGAAGAAAAAAGCGCACCGGCGGTTAAAAAAACGCCGCCGTAATCCATGGCGGCTTTTTCGGAAAAGGTGAGAACGGGAATTCTTCCGTTTTTTGCGTCAAAATTTATCAGGGTGAAAGGCCCGAAGCCATTTTCGTTTTCGTAAACAAGAAGGAAAACCGCGTTTTCTTCTTCAAGAAAAACCTGGTTTTCCGAAAGTTCGGAAATTTCTTCATTTCGGTTTCCGGAAAATCCAAAAATGAAAAACAAAGCGGCGGAAAAACAGAAAACAAATCCGACGGAGAAAGCCAGAAGGAAAATTTTAAATTTCATAAATAAAAAAACGCCTCCGGAGCTATTTTGCCCAAAAGACGTTTTTAAATTCGGTTTATTAAAGAGTTGAAAGAATTTCTATTCCTTTTGCGGCAAGAAGGATTTCTTTTTCGGAAGGTTCTTTTACCACAAAACTTTCGAAAAACAGAAAAGGTTTAAGCGGTTTAAGAAAATTAAAGAAAAGAAGAATCGTCGTAAGAAGAACGGCCAAAAGGAAAAAGAAGAAACCGATTTTCGGAATCAGCCCGAAAAAGATTCCGAAAAGGGCGAAAAAAACAATGGCGGAAAAAGCATAGACCGTTCCGCATTCTCCATAGAGCGGGGAAATTCCGGGGAAATTTTTCGGCGAAGGAGTTTTGCTTTCGTCGGAATTTAAAGTTAACGCAATATGTTCCGCGCCGTGAAAGCGGCGGAACTGTTCAAAATCATCTTTTTTAAGGTAAAGCCCTTTCACGGTAACGGTCAGGATAAGAACGGGAAAAACCGAAGCGACCGAAAAAACGAAAGCGCCGAAAACGGGGAAGAAGCCGCCGATGAATTTCCAGACCGCAGCAACAAACAGGGAAAAACACAGTAGAATCAGCCCAAAAGCTTTAAGATAAAAGCCGGTGGGGTTTCTGGGAAAGACTTTATCGAGTTTTTTCATTTCCTCTAAAAGTTCGTCTTTTTCACCGGTTTTAAAAACCGGTTCGTTTCTTTCATAACGGCAGAAAACGGCGTTTTCGTTCTTTTTGGAAGTATCGTAAAAAACGATTCCGACCGCGGAAGAATGACCGCCAAACATAGGAAAACACCGCCTTTCAAAATTTATGCCACAAGTATAGCACAAAACAAAAGGCGGCGCTATCTGTTTTAACGGAGTTTTGCGTATTTTTCTTTGGTTGCTTTTCCGCCCCGAAGATGGCGTTCCTGCTTGTTCTTTTCAAGAACAGCCTTAACTTCGGAATAAAGTTCCGGGTTAAGATGTCGAAGCCTTTCGGAAACGTCTTTGTGAACGGTGCTTTTGCTTACACCGAATTTTTTTGCGGCGGAGCGCACCGTCGCTCCGTTTTCAATTATGTATTCTGCGGCAAGAATTGTTCTTTCTTCCGGCAAACCTTTCATGACAAATCCCTCCTAAAAAACGGTGAGTATAAAAGATATTCCGGAAAAAAGATTTTTATTACTTGAAGAAGCAAAGATATATGTTAGAATAATAACATAACAAAAACTCTAATGTTGGTTTAGAGTTTTCAGGAGGCGAAAGAATGAAGAACGAACTTTTAAGCATTGGAGAAATGGCTAAAATAAACAATATTTCCGTTTCGACCCTCCGTCTTTATGATGAGATAGGTCTTATAAAACCTTGCTATACCGATAAGGAAAGCCGATATCGCTATTATAATATCCGCCAGAACGCAAGGCTCGATATGATACAATATATGAAGGCGCTTGGAATGGAACTTAAAGAAATCAAGGAAGTTCTTGAAAGCGAAGATACAAAGCTTATCGAATCCATTCTTATCCACAGAAAAAAACAGGTTAAAGAACAGATTTTGAACCTTAACCTTCAGCTTGCGGCAATTTCAAGAACTATTGAAAGCCTTGAACGTTACCGCAAATCCCCGAACATCGGAACTATAACCATTGAGTATATTCCCCACCGCAAAATCTATTCAATGCCCACTTCCATAAACTTTTATGAATACGGAATCGAGGTTTATGAAAACGAGCTTAAAGAGCTGAAAAACAGCCTTATTAAGCACAATTTGCCCCAGATTTATTATTGCAACGCGGGAACGACCATGAAGAAAGAAAGCTTCCTTGAAGGAAAACTGGAATCCGACGAAATTTTCGTTCTTGTTGACGATAATTTCCCGCAAAGCGATTCGGTAAAGCGCATTGAAAGCGGAATGTATGTCTGCATTTATCTCGACAGTTTTGACGATGAACCGGAATACGCAAAGCGCCTTCTTGATTATTGCAACGAAAACAACTATAAAGTTGCGGGAGATTATATCTGCGAGGTTCTTACGGAATTCAGCGTTTTTGATGACGAAAAAAGGGGAATGTTCCTTCGTCTTCAGGTTCCGGTGGCTTTTCGATAAATTAATAAAAATTTAACAAAAACCTCTTGACTCTCAACCAACAGGAGAGATTATAATGGTGTTAACAAATAAACACAAAAGGGGTATTTATTATGGAAAAAGTTAAAGTAGTACAGTATGGCTGCGGAAAAATGGCAAAATACATCATCCGTTACCTTTATGAAAAAGGCGCACAGATCGTTGGCGCAATCGACGTTGACCCTGCAGTTGTTAGCATGGATATCGGCGATTTTGCAGAACTCGGCGTAAAAACCGGCGTTACCATCAAATCCGATGCTGACGAAGTTCTTGATAACTGCGACGCAGATATCGCTGTTGTAACCCTTTTCTCCCTCGTAAGCGACTGCTACGATCATTTCGAAAAATGCCTTTCCCGCGGCATCAACGTAATCACCACCTGTGAAGAATCCACCGGCAGCTGGAGCACCAGCCCCGAACTCACCAACAAACTTGACGTTATCGCAAAAGAAAACAACTGCACTTTCGTCGGTTCCGGTATGGAAGATATTTTCTGGGTAAACATGATCGGTCTTGTAGCCGGCGGCGTTCAGAAAATCACCAAAATCGAAGGCGCTGTTTCCTATAACGTAGAAGATTACGGCCTTGCTCTTGCAGAAGCACACGGCGTTGGCCTTACCCCCGAAGAATTCGAAGAACAGATCGCTCATCCCGAAGTTCTTGAACCGTCCTACGTTTGGTCTTCCAACGAATCCCTCGCTTCCAAATTCGGCTGGACCGTTAAATCCAACAGCCAGAAATGCGTTCCTTATTTCTATGATTCCGACCTTTATTCCGAAACCATGGGCAAAGTTATCCCCAAAGGCAACTGCATCGGTATGGCAGCAGTAGTTACCACCGAAACCTTCCAGGGCCCGATCATCGAAACCCAGTGCATCGGTAAAGTTTACGGTCCCAATGACGGCGATATGTGCGACTGGAAAATCACCGGCGAACCCGATACCGAATTCCACGTTGTTAAATCTTCCGAT
>JAFOYK010000195.1 GCA_017424665.1 Oscillospiraceae bacterium | reverse complement strand
TCTTCTATAATTACTACGTCTTCCAGTATGCAACCGGTTTCTCTGCCGCAGTTGCAATTGCAAACAGAATCCTTGCCGAAGGCGAACCCGCTGTTAAAGATTATAAAAAATTCCTTTCCAGCGGCGGAAGTTCCGACCCGATCTCTCTTCTTAAAATTGCCGGCGTAGATATGAGCAGCCCGGAACCTGTTAACTCCGCTCTCAAACTCTTCGGCGAACTTATCGAAGAAATGGAAGAACTCAATAAATAATTTTAAATAAACGAAAAAGGAACGGCCCCGCCGTTCCTTTTTTATAGAAAAGTGTAACCTTCCACTGCAAAAATGCGCTTATATGGTTGAAGGCCTTTTAGTAAAACGGAAAGGAGATGAAAGCCTTGGAAGACGAAAAAATCGTTGAACTTTATTTTGAACGCGACGAAGCCGCAATTGAAAAAACCTCCGAAAAATACGGAAAACGCCTGCGCGCTGTTTCGAACGGAATAGTGAGAGATATGGAAACCGCGGAGGAATGTGAAAACGATACTTATCTTGAAGCCTGGAACATAATTCCGCCGAACGAACCGAAAACCTATCTCTATGCGTTCCTTGCCCGGATAATCCGCAATATTTCGCTCAATTTCTGCAGGAAGAAAACCGCCCTTAAACGGAACGCCTTTGTCTGCGAACTCAGCGCGGAAATGGAAGAATGTATCCCTTCGCCGGACGATATGAACTGCAGAATCGACGATATGGCTTTTGCGGAAATGATGAACAAATTTCTTGCGGAACTTGATTCAGAAAAAAGAAAAATTTTTGTCCGCCGCTATTGGTATATGGATTCCGTTGCGGAAATATCCGAAAAGTTTTCGATTTCCGAATCCAAGGTAAAAGCCGTTCTTTTCCGAATCCGTAAAAAACTCCGGGAATTTCTTGAAAAGGAGGGTTACACTTTATGAGAGGTAATGAGTTTCTTGAAAAAATGGGGCTTATCGCTCCGGAATATATTGAAGAAGCGGAAGCAAAACAAAAGCGTAGAAAAAATCCGTGGCTAAAATGGCTTGCAGCGGCGGCCTGCATCTGTATTTTGGCGGGAGTTGTTCTTTCGGTTGATTTTTATGAACCGCCACAGGAACCGGAAACTTCAGCTCCGGGAGAAGGTCCGCCTAATTTTACCGAAAACGGAATAAAATATTTTATTTCGCCGTATGCGGATTCTGTTTATAAAGAACTTCCGGAAGGCTTTGTTTATGCGGGCGAAACCGATGCGGGCGGTTTTGAAAATTGTCCTTATTATATAAATCCGGATATGCCCGAATGGGTTTTTGTTTATCACGAAGTCAGAACCAACGGAGAAGTTGATTCAAGCGGAACGATAATTCCGGCGGAACCCCATGATGCCTATGTCCGCTATGTTGATGAAAGGTTAAGAGGAAAAGACCTTGTTTGCGTAAGCGGTGATTACTATATTTCCATGTGGAGCGCAAAACCCTATGGCAATAACCCCGACGTTTCCGACGAATATTATGATGAAATGGAAAGAAAATACGGAGTCCGTATTGAAGGAGAACCTCCGGAAGGTTTTGTTTTGATGGGAACAACCGAATTCTCCGGCCACGATACCGTTCCGAAAGGAAACCTTGTGAGCAACGAAGGAGAACTTGAAGTTTATACAAATCCGGATAATCCGGAAATAATTTATGTATCAACCTTCTGGCATACCCATACCGCGGAAGAAAAAACGCAGACAAAACACGAAGGCTTTAATGTCTATATAAAATATGACTGTCCCTTCGCGGAATGAAAAAAACAGAAAAAATCCTTTCCGGTTTTCCGGAAAGGATTTTTTTGTTGAAAAACGAAACTTCAGCCATAAAAGTAACCAAAACGGAGCATTCAGACGTCATTTAATTTATAAATGGTTCATATTGATAAAGAAGGCAAATTTTGCTATAATTTCTGTTGGATATGAAACAAAAAAGGAGATGTTTAAAACGGAAAAGAAAAAAGAAAAAAGCATTTTCCGCCATCTTGGAAAAAACTTTGAAGGATATAAAAAATACACCGTGCTCACAATGTTTTTTGGCTGCGCGGAAGTAATGCTCGAAGTGTTTATTCCTATGCTCATGTCGGTAATTGTAGACGGCGGACTTTACAGGGAAGAAGATTTTATGCTCAAATGGGCGTTTTCTCCCGAACTTATTGCAAACAGAAACAAATTCGTGCTCACAGTTGGTCTTGCGATGGTTTCCGTGGCAATCGTTTCGATGATGTGCGGACTTCTTGCGGCAAGATTTTCCGCCCTTGCAAGCCAGGGTTTTGCTAAAAATCTCCGTTCTTCGCTTCTTGAAAAGATCCAGAGCTTTTCTTTTGCCAACACCGACCGTTTTTCAACCTCCAGCCTTATAACAAGAGCAACAACGGATGTTAACACCATGCGCATGACAATGCTCCAGGTGCTCAGAACTCTTATGCGTTCTCCGATTATGATCGTTATGGCAACGGTAATGGCGTTTACGATCGCTCCGCATCTTGCAATCGTTTTCCTTTTCTGTATTCCTTTTCTTGCGGGAATCCTTGCGGTGCTCATCAAAACAGGTCAGCCCCGTTTTAAAAAGATGCTTCGTAAAATGGACGCAATGAACAAAGCCGTTCAGGAAAACCTTGTAAGCAGCAGGGTAGTAAAGGCTTACGTTCGCGGAGATTATGAATCAAAACGTTTCCGTGATACCGCCGAAGATCTCCGCAATGCTCAGCTTGCTTCCTCAAGACTTTTCACAATGACCGGCCCTATCCAGATGGTTATCATGTGGGGCTGCACCATAGTTATCCTTTTCCTCGGCGGTAAAGAGATAATCTTTGAAAACACCGGTCTTCTCACCGGTGAACTTGTAAGTATGGTTTCCTACACCACCCAGGCGGTAAGCTCTCTTACCATGCTTTCCTGGCTTGTAATGTCCCTTTCCCGCGCCCAGGCATCTCTTATCCGAATCAATGAAGTTCTCGATGAGGAAGTGGATATCACCGACGGACCTTCCGAAGCTGTAGTTTCTGACGGAAGCGTTGATTTCGAAGACGTCTGTTTCAGCTATACCGGCGAAGAAGATAAACTTGAACTTTCTCATATAAGCCTTCACATAGCTTCCGGCGAGACCGTGGGAATAATCGGCGGAACGGGAGAAGGAAAATCCACCCTTGTTAACCTTATTCCGCGTTTTTACGATGCTCTTTCCGGAACTGTTAAAGTCGGCGGAATCGACGTTAAAGAATATAAACTTGAAAACCTTCGCAACGGTGTTTCAATGGTTCTTCAGAACGGTTCTCTTTTCAGCGGAACAATTGCGGATAACCTTCGTTGGGGCGACAAAAACGCAACCGCTGAACAGATGAAAGAGGCTTGCTATATTGCCTGCGCGGATGAGTTCATTGACCGTTTTAAAGACGGTTATGAAACCATGCTTGAACAGGACGGTGCAAATCTTTCCGGCGGCCAGCGCCAGCGTTTAAGAATCGCAAGAGCGGTTATCAAGCGCCCGAAAATTCTTATTCTTGATGACTCCACCAGCGCATGCGATATGACCACCGACGAACATATCCGCCGCGCTCTTCATAATTCCCTTCCGGGAACAACCAAAATCATAATCGCCCAGCGAATCGCTTCCATAATGACCTGCGACAGAATCGCAATTCTTGACGAAGGAAAACTTTCCGATGTCGGAACCCATTCCGAACTTATGGAAAGAAGCGCAATTTACCGTGACGTTTATGAAAGCCAGATGAGAGAGGAGGATGAGCAGTATGCCCAGGGTTGAACTCCGAAACTATAAAGCGGCTTCTTCTCCCGCGGAAACTCTTTTCCGCCTTTTCAAATATTTCCGCCACTGCACTCCGATTCTTGTTGCGGCGGTGGTTTCGATTTTTGTCTATGCTGTTGCAACCATTGGCGCTTCCTATTGCATGAAGCCCCTTGTAAACATTCTTAAAGAAACCGGAATTGCACAGGAAGAAATGTTCGCGAAATATATTGCGCTGCTTGTCGGTCTCGCATTTCTTTATATTCTTTCGGCGGTTACGAACTATCTTCTCAACCGCCTTATGCTCGAATGCAGCACAGTTATCATGCGTGAACTCCGTTCGGAACTTTTCGCGAAAATGCAGAAGCTTCCCATAAGCTATTTCGATAACAACACCCACGGAAGCCTTATGAGCTATTTTACGAACGATATCGAGGCCACAAACGAACTTTTGCAGCACAGCATAACTCAGCTTATGATCTCCGTAATGTCGCTTATAGGAACCGTAGGCATGATGCTGGCTCTTTCAATGCGCCTTTTCGCAATAATGGTCGTTCTTGCGGCAATAGTAATCCTTATCGTAAGAATTACCACCAAGATAAGCAGCAAAAGTTACCGCGAACAGCAAAAACACGCCGCTTCCGTAAACGGATATATCGAAGAGATGATTTCCGGCCAGCGTGATATCAAAGTTTTCACCCATGAAAAAGAGGTTATGGAAAACTTTGAACCGATAAACGAAAATCTCAGAAAAGCTTCCACCACCGCAACCACCGCCACAAACGTTGTCGGCCCTCTTCTCAACAACCTTTCCCATATGTTCTATGCGCTCACCTGCGCAATAGGCGTTCTATGGCTTTCCGGCGAACAGGTCGGCGGAATCCTTATCGCTTTCCTTCAATATATCAGAACTTTTGCGGATAGGGTAAGCCAGATTTCCGAACAGTTCAACTCCATAATGCTTGCTCTTGCGGGTGCGGAACGAATTTTTGAAGTTCTCGATAAAGAACCGGAAATCGACGAAGGAAAAGTTACCCTTGAAAAAGTCGAAAACGATTATAACTGGGTTCTTCCGGACGGAAAAAGAGTTCCTCTTCGGGGCGACGTTCGCTTCAACAACGTGGATTTTTCTTACGTTGAGGGAAAACCTGTTCTTCACGATCTTTCTCTTTTTGCAAAACCGGGACATAAAATTGCTTTCGTAGGCTCCACCGGTGCGGGTAAAACCACCATTACGAACCTTATAAACCGATTTTATGATATTCAGGGCGGAGAGATAATCTACGACGGAATCAACGTCAAAGATAT
>JAFOYK010000161.1 GCA_017424665.1 Oscillospiraceae bacterium | reverse complement strand
CGGCATAAACATCGGTACGGAAACGGTTTTCTCCAACGGGGAAAGTTCTTATTTCCTCTCCAAATTCGGTTCGGACGTCTTTGGCTATTTTTTCGTTGCATTCAAGAACAAGCCTTACGGATTCTCCGCCATACATATTCACGCTTCTGCGCAGATAATCTCCTATCGAAAAATTTCCGCGGAGTTCTTCGATTTCGTTTCTCGGACGAATTTGAGTTCTCGTAATTTCAACGTTAGTCATCATTTCGACATGGAAATGGATGAGATGATCATGACTTTTGCTGTTACCGATAAGAAAATAGCTGTCGTCGTCCCAGCAAAGATAATAGGGCGAAATTTCATAGACGTGGCCGTCGCGTTTAAGCTGCATTTTTCCGTCCGGCGCAATTTCGAAATATTGAAAAGTAATTCGTTTTCCTGTTTTAATTGCGGTTATTACTCTGTCGATATTAAAACGGACTTTTTTGTTTTTGGATTTTATCTTCTCATCAACAAAAGTGTGTTCGCGAATAATTTCTTCACCGGTGGGACTTGCAAGCTCGCAAAGCTTATCGATTACCGAAACGGTATCGTCATAAGTAATGAATTTTGCGCCGGAAACAGCATCCGCGATTATTTTGAGTTCATAATCCTCAAAAAGCTGGTCTGTCATATAATAACCGCGCTTAAATTCATCACAAAGAATAATGGAATAACCGGCCTGGCGAAGAGCTTCGATATCTCTTGCAACAGATTTTCTTTCGGCGGCAACGCCTTTTTCCGTAAGATATGCAATAAGATCGTTTGTATTAACGGGGTGCTGTTCATCCGTTTTCTTTAAACGTTCAAGTATATATAGAAGTTTTTCTTTTGTTCTTCCTTCCATTTCAAAAGCACTCCTTTCTGTTTACACGAACATTATATCACACATCTTTTGACAAAACCGCACCAACAGCTTCTTTTTTCTTAAAATTCTGAATTTTTTCGATTATCCATCCGGAAAGCAAAACCGTCACGAGCGAATAAGCTATCTGTCGGGAAGGAATGTAAGTAAGGGAAAGCAAAAGAACGGTCATATCCGTAAAAAGATATGCCTGGGATATTTTTATTTTCAGTTTTTTGGAAATTACAAGAGCAAGAGCGTCGTCGCCTGCACAAGCGCCGCCTTGGCGAACAACGATTCCCGCGCCGATTCCTACAAAAACCGCGCCAACTATTGCGGCAATTATCGGAACAGAATCCAAATCCGGCAAAAGCGGAGGAAATTGTTCAAGAACGGCATAAAATCCGGCATAGCCTAATGTTCCAACAAAGGATTTTAAAATAAATTCTTTTCCCAGGAAAACAACGCCCATAAGGTAGCAGGTACCGTCAAGAAAAGGCGCCGTTACCGCCGGCGAAAGGTCGAACCAATTGAAAAGAAGAAGCTCTATCCCCCAGATTCCGCCTTCTGTGATGATCGTTCTTGAATGGATGTTATACATACCAAAAGCAAGAATGAATGCTCCGATGAGTATATAAACAAGATAGAAATATTTTTTTACAAGTTTTTTCAAAATTTTCTGCCTTTCAGTTAAATCCGCGGAAACCTTTACCGATGATTTCACTGCTGTTGGTGATCATCATAAATGCGTTGGGTTCAACTTCTTTTATAAATCTGCGAAGGCGAACTGCCTGGCTTCTTTTAAGAACAACAAGAACAATGTTCTTTTCGGTGTGGGAATATGCACCTTCCGCTTTATAAATTGTTGCGCTTCTGTTAAGTTCATGATGAATAAAATCACAGATAGGCTTCGGATTTGTTGTAATGATGGTAAAATATTTGCAAAGGTTCATGTTTTCGATAGCGCCGTCCATGATAAGGGTCTTTGCGAAAAGGCCGGTAAGAGAATAAAGACCGGTTGCAAAATCGAAAATAAAAAACGCACTTAATGTAATTAAAAGGTCAACAGCGAAAATCGCTGTTCCGATTTCCATTGTGGTATATTTTTTAAGAAGCATTGCTACGATATCGGTACCGCCGCCGGAAGCATCCATATTGAACAGAATTGCTGAAGCTACCGCAGGAATTGCAACCGCAAAAAGAAGTTCGATAACCGGCTCTTGTGTAAGCGGTTTTGTAATAGGATATATCATATCAAGAGCCGAAAGTCCGACCGTTGAAAGAAGGGTTACGTAAAGAGTTTTTCCCGCAAACACTTTTCCAAGGGTAATAAAACCGACGACAAGAAGGGCCACGTTCATTACAAGGTTAAGGGTACTTGCGGGAATTTCGATAATTTTGCTAAGCAAAATTGAAAGACCGTTTACACCGCCGAACGCAAAATTGTTAGGATATTTAAAAAGCCATGTGCTTACGATTATAAGAAGAGATGCAACCGTGAGAAGTCCGTATTCGATTACGAATTTTTTTACAGATTCTTTTTTATTCATAACTTTCTCCTTAATGGTCAAATAACCTGGAAAATATAAAATTTAAGATAATCCGTTTCGGGAACGTTCCAAAGAATCGGGTGGTCAGGAGATTGCTGTCTTGCTTCGATTTGGCGAAGTTCAACCCCTGCGTCTTTTGCGGCTGAACGGAGCATTTTCACAAAAAGCTCGTCCGGCATAAAATGAGAGCAGGAAGCAGTCGCGAAATATCCGCCGCGCGGAAGAAGCTTCATCGCTCTGAAGTTGATATCTTTATAGCCTTTAAACGCGCTGTCAACGGTTTTTCTGGATTTTGTGAAAGCGGGCGGATCAAGAATGATAAAATCGAATTTTTCCGCTTTATTGTCAAGGTTTGTCAGCAAATCAAAAACATCCGCAACACGGAATTCCATAGTATCGGTAAGGCCGTTCTGCTGTGCGTTGCGCTTTGCCATTTCGATTGCGGATTCGGATATATCCACCGCGCAAACGTGGCTTGCGCCGCCTTTGGCGGCATTAAGAGCGAAAGAACCTGTGTGGGTAAAACAATCCAGAACTCTTTTTCCTTTTGCAATTTTAGAAACGGCAAGACGGTTATATTTCTGGTCAAGGAAGAAACCGGTTTTCTGTCCGTTTTCAAAATCGACGCTGTATTTTATTCCATTTTCGATAATTTCGGTTTCGGTGGAATCCGGAACGGGAACCTTCGAATGATCGAACCAACCTTTGTTTTCTTCCATTCCTTCCAGTTTACGGATTGCAACGTCGTTGCGTTCATAAATTCCGCGAACTTTCTCCCCGTCTTCGGTAAGCACTTCATAAAGAAGCGGGAAAACGGTGTTTTTAATTTTCTCCATACCTACGGAAAGGCACTGGGTTACAAGAATATCGCCAAATTTATCAACAGTAAGACCCGGGAACTGGTCCGCTTCGCCAAAAATAAGACGGCAGCATCCGATATCTTCCCCCATAACGGTTTTTCGGTAATCCCAGGCATATTTTACTCTTCTTTTCCAGAATTCACGGTCAAATTTATCGTTTGCGTTTTTGGAAATAAGACGGATTCTGATTTTACTTTCGGTGCTGATAAATCCGGTTCCGATATATTTTCCTTTTTCGGAAACTGCATCAACAAGCGAACCGTTTTCATATTCGCCTTCAACGGAAACAACTTCCGCGTCATAGATCCAGGGGTGGCCGCCACCGACCCAGTTTTCGCCTTTTTTGGTAATAATAGCTTTGGGGAAAT
>JAFOYK010000078.1 GCA_017424665.1 Oscillospiraceae bacterium | reverse complement strand
GCGGTATCGGAATAAATTCCGCTGGTCTTGATAAGAAGAACAACGCCGACTTCTTCAGCATAGGAAATAAGTTCCGAAACGGAAGATCTTACGGTTTCCTCATCGTCATTGAGTGCAACAGCACAGACATAAGGAACTTTAAGGTTATGGGCGGTGTCAATAAGTTCTTTTACGGAATCGGAATTTCCGGAAACGGAAATATCGATGGAAGAATCAAGGCAGGGGATTTTTATTCCGCGTTCGCGAAGATTTCTTGCGGTGGCGGCGGTGCTGTGTTTATGGAGCGGGCAACCCTTTTCGGTAAGTTCGGGGCGTTTCTGAACGTTATAAAGTTCAATTCCGGAAAAACGCATTTCGTCCGCAATTTCAATTATTTCTTCCCAGCCAAGAGATTGCCAGCCGCGGGTCGAGAAAGAAAGATTCATGCGTTTTCCTCCTCATAAACGATTTTGTTAAGGGCGTTGAGGTAAGCAAGGATACTTGCACCGACAATATCGGTGGAAGTTCCGCGGCCGGAATAAAGTTTTCCGCCGGAAAGAAGCTTAACAACCGTCTGGCCCATTGCTTCGCGGCCTTCGGTAACAGACTGGATCTGGAAATCGTCAAGTTCATAATGAAGACCGATGATCTGTTCGATTGCAAGGAAAGCGGCATCGATAGGGCCGTCACCTATGCAGATGCCCTCAAGAGTGTGTTCGCCTTTGCTGATTTTAAGATGTGCGGAAGCGGCAAGAATGTTGCTTGCGTTGATAACGTAGCTTTCGAGTTTATAGGTGGGCGGAACCTGAAGAGCGGAAGAAGCGACAATTGCGTCAAGCTCTTTGGAACCGACTTTCTTTTTGAGCACGGCGATTTGTTTGAAAGCTTCGAAAACTTTGATTCCGTCTTCTTCGGAAAGTTCATAGCCAAGTCTTTCCGCTGCTTTGAGCACGGCGGAAATATCATCGTGCTCGGTGAGCACCCATTCACCCTCTTCACGAACGCTGTCGTCAAAGGGCGAGTTCTTGCTTTTTTCGGTGTGGCAAAGACGGTCGATCTGGGAAAGAACGCGGTTGATTTCAGCCATGCGGACTTTTCCGCAAACATCAAAAGTTCCGCCTTTTGCGTCAAGAATTTTTGCGATTTTTCCAAGACGGATGTTGTCGGTGGCAACTGCAGTAGCTTTGATTTCAGAAGCACCGGAGCGAACGGCGGAAACCGCACAGGAATCTGCCATGGAAAGAGCGTCGCTGCAGGAAACGCCGACACAAATTTCTTTAAGTTCCGGAACGGAGACAAAAATTCCTTCAAGGAAAGCAGTGAATTCTTCCGGAAGCATAACTCCTGCGGTGTCGCAGAAGGTTACGGTGGAAGCACCGGCTTCAATTGCGGTTTTAACAGCCGCTTCAAGGAAAGAAGCATCGCTTCTGGTTGCGTCTCCGGCGACGAATTCAACGTCATCACAAAGCGCTTTGCAGGCGGAAACAGTGTTTTTTATTGCAAGAAGCATTGCTTCTGGTTTTTTATGAGAAAGATATTCCATCTGAACGGGGCTGGTGGGAACGCAGACCTGAAGACGGGGTTTCTTAGCCTCTTTAAGAGCGTTCCAGACCTTTTCCGCACCGTCATCATCAAGAGATACCGGAACGGCAACAACGGCGTTCCTGACCGCTGCAGCGATGGATTTTATAAGAAGACTGTCTATTTTGAGATTTTCGATGGGGTGTAGTTCAATGACGGATACCTCAAGGCGGTCAAGTAGTTTCGCAAGCTCGATTTTCTCTCTGAAGCTGAGAGTAAAGCCTGCGCTTTTTCCGCTTTGTTTCATGGTAACGTCGCTGATTCTGATGTTCCTCATCTTAACATCTCCTTTTTGGGGAATATAAAATTTTATGAAAAATTTATAAAAATTTTATTCAAAAAAATATAATTAATATTCTTATTCAACCACTTTTTAAAAGATTTGTCAATATTATAATAATAATATAAAAGAGCGCCGAATATTTATTCGGCGCTCTTCCTGTTTTATACAATTCAGTCGCAAACTTTAACGGTCCAACCGAGGGTGTCCTCAACCTTGCCGCTCTGGATACCGTAAAGGGTATCGTAAAGTTTCTGTGCGGTTTCTCCGATTTTGCCTTCGTTGATGGTGATTTTCTTATCTTCCCACCCCATGGAACCTATGGGGGAGATAACAGCGGCGGTGCCGCAGCCCCAGGCTTCTTCAAGAGTTCCGTTTTCAGCAGCTTCAAAGAGTTCCTCAGCAGTGATAAGGCGTTCTTCAACTTCAATGCCCCAGCTTCTGATAAGATCTATGCAGCTCTTTCTGGTAACACCGGGAAGAATGGAACCGCTGAGCATAGGAGTGATAACTTTTCCGCCAACTTTGAACATAACGTTCATTGCACCGACTTCTTCAACATATTTGCGTTCAACGCCGTCGAGCCAGAGAACCTGAACGTAACCTTTTTTCTCTGCTTCCTGGCCTGCGCGAAGAGATGCGGCATAGTTACCGCCGCATTTGGTGTAACCGGTGCCGCCTCTTACGGCACGAACGTCGCGGCTTTCAACGTAAATATCAACAGGGCTCATTCCGTTGGGGTAATAAGAACCGGAAGGGCTGCAGATGATGCAGAAAAGATAGGTTGCGGAAGCGTGTACACCGAGGTGTGCGTCGGTTGCAAAGATAAACGGACGGATGTAAAGGGAAGTTCCGGGGTTATGGGGAACCCATTCAGCGTCAACGGAAACAAGTTCTTTGATTGCTTCAACGAACATATCTTCCGGAACGGCGGGCATGCAAAGTCTTTCGTTGGAATTCTGCATGCGTTTTGCGTTTTCGTAAGGACGGAAAAGATGGATGGAACCGTCTTCCCAGCGGTAAGCTTTCATGCCTTCAAAAACTTCCTGAGCGTAATGGAGAACCATGCAGCTGGGGTCGAGTTCAAGAGGTGCATAGGGAACGATTCTTCCGTCGTGCCAGCCTTTTCCTTCGGTATAGTTCATAAGGAACATGTGGTCGCTGAAGGAACGTCCGAAGCCAAGTTTGCTTTCGTCGGTGGGTCTGGTTTTAGGGTTTTCGGTATATGTTACAGGAAAAGTGAATTCCATTTAGGTTAGCCTTCTTTCAATTAAGCCTGAGTATAATTTTTGCCGAGTTCAAGAGCCTGGATGTTAAGGTCGATAAGGTCGGCATGTCTTGCGGGAACCGCGTGACGAAGTCCTTCTTCAAGGTGCTCGGCGGAAACGCAGCCGGTTTCTTTAACGATTGCGCCGAGAAGGATCATGTTTGCAAGGGTGGGTGCGCCCATATCCTTTGCAAGCTGGGTTGCGGGAATGTAATAAACGTCAATGTCATCGCGCTCAACTTTTCTGCTGATAAGAGCGGAATCGATGAAAAGTTTTCCGCCCGGAGCAACCATGTTCTCATATTTATCAAGAGAAGGGTTGTTCATGACCATAACAACGTTCGGGTGGTCAACGATGGGGGAACCGATAGGTTCATCGGAAAGGATAACGGTGCAGTTTGCGGTGCCTCCGCGCATTTCAGGGCCGTAGGAAGGAAGCCAGCTGAGCTGTCTGTCTTCAGCAAGACCTGCGTAAGCAAGAACTTTTCCGGAAAAAAGAAGTCCCTGGCCGCCGAAACCGGCAATGATAATCTGATGATCAGCCATTGTTTTCACCGTCCTTGTCACGATATACTCCGAGAGGATAATAAGGAATCATTTTTTCGTCTATCCATTCAAGAGCCTTCTGAGGAGTCATACCCCAGTTGGTGGGGCAGGAAGAAAGAACTTCAACAAGAGAGAAGCCTTTTCCGTCAATCTGGTTCTGGAAAGCTTTTTTGATTGCTTTCTTTGCGTTTCTTACGTTTTTAACATTGTTAACGGTAACACGTTCAAGATATGCAGGGCCGTCAAGTTCGCTGAGAAGTTCGCAGACGCGAATCGGGAAGCCTTGGGTTTCGGTGTTCCTTCCGTAAGGAGAAGTCTGAGTGACCTGTCCCGGAAGGGAAGTGGGAGCCATCTGGCCGCCGGTCATGCCGTAAATTGCGTTGTTGATGAAGATAATGGTGATATTTTCACCTCTTGCGGCGGAATGAACGGTTTCGCACATACCGATGGAAGCAAGGTCGCCGTCGCCCTGATAGGTGAATACGATTTTGCTGGGGTCGGAACGTTTTACGCCGGTTGCAACAGCCGGTGCTCTGCCGTGTGCGGCTTCGACCATATCAACGGTGAAATAATCATAAGCCATAACGGAACAGCCAACAGGAGCAATACCGATGGTTCTGCCTTCAATTCCGAGTTCGTCGATAACTTCGGCAACAAGGCGGTGAACAATGCCGTGGGTGCAGCCGGGGCAATAATGAAGAACATTATCGGTAAGGGATTTGGGTTTATCAAAAACAACTGCCATGATTATTCCTCTCCTTTCTCTGCTTCTTTAATGGAAGCAAGGATGTCGTCAACGGTGGTGATCATACCGCCAACTCTGGTGCAGCCGTAAACGGGCTTTTTGCAGCGGATCGCAAGTTCGATATCTTCTTTCATCTGTCCCATGTTAAGTTCAACGGAGATGAAGGATTTAACTTTATCGGCAGCTGCAAGAAGGGGCTTTTTGGGGAAGGGCCAAAGGGTGATGGGACGGATCATACCGACTTTGATTCCCTGTTTTCTTGCTTCAAGAATGGCGTTTCTGGAAACGCGGGCGGTGATTCCGCAGGAAACAATGCAGATATCTGCGTCTTCCATCATGAATTCTTCCCAAAGGCATTCCTCTTCTTCGATTTTCTTATATCTTTCAAAACGTTCAAGGTTAATGTCCTCGAGCTTTTTAGGGGAAAGATAAAGGGAGTTTACAATATGGTGTTCGCGTTTGCATTCGGTACCGGTAACGGCCCAATCTTTGGGGGTGGTATCGATTTCAACGGGGTCGGGAAGAACAACAGGTTCCATCATCTGACCCATGGTGCCGTCTGCAAGAAGCATGCAGGGCATGCGGTATTTATCCGCAAGTTCAAAACCTTTAAGAGTCATGTCGGCCATTTCCTGAACAGAAGCCGGAGCAAGAACGATTACGTGAAAGTCGCCGTGACCGGGGCCGCGGGTTGCAAGGAAATAGTCGGACTGGGAAGGCTGAATTCCGCCAAGGCCGGGGCCGCCGCGCTGAACGTTAACGATTAAAGCGGGAAGGTCGGAACCTGCAAGATAGGAAATGCCTTCACATTTAAGAGCAATGCCCGGGCTGGAGGAGGAAGTCATGGCTCTTTTGCCGGTGGCAGCAACGCCATAGACCATGTTGATTGCTGCAATTTCGCTTTCTGCCTGAAGGAAAACGCCGCCGATTTTCGGCATTTTTTTGGACATATATGCCGCAACTTCGGTCTGGGGAGTGATAGGGTATCCGAAATAATGGCGGCATCCGGCAAGGATCGCCGCTTCAGCAAGGGCTTCGTTACCCTTCATAAGTACTTTTTCCTGCATTCTTTCCGCCTCCTTATTTCTCAACTTTGATTACGCAGTCAGGGCACATTGTTGCACAGAAAGCGCATCCGATGCATTTTTCGGGTTCGGTGATTTCAACGGGAGAATGGCCTTTCTGGTTAAGTCTTTCTCTCGAAAGCTGGAGCAGATTTTTGGGGCAGGCATTTACACAAAGACCGCAGCCTTTGCAAAGTTCTTCTTTAAAAGTAAGTTTTGCCAAAATCGTTGCACCTCCGTTATGTTAAGAATTTAAATGATAATATAATTTCTGAAGAGAAAGGGGGAAAAGATTTTCCACTTTGTCTTTCAGTTTTTCATAAAGCTTTTCGTCACAGCAAGTCATTTTTACCGGAATTCCGAGAACTTCTGAAACTTCGTTTGCGTAATCTATGCTGGAAAGAACGTCATCTTCGGTTGTTTCCGGACCAAGATTGGTGTTGTTGACTATTCCGGTGAAAGAAAGTCCGCAGGCTTTTACCATTTCTTCAACGACCTCTACGGTATCCGGAACATTTCTTGTAAGAGGTCTTGCTTTGTTGATAACAAGAAGCATCTCGTAATCGTTTTCTTCGGTTATTGAAGGAACGTATCTTCCTAGGGCAAGCGCTCCGCGGTCATCGCCGCCGATATCGAGAACGCCGTATTCGCTTCTGCTGTCGATAAGGTTATAAACCTCTTTCGGCATTGCCGGAGCATCCACATTGCTGTTCGCGAACTGTGAGCATATAAGTT
>JAFOYK010000062.1 GCA_017424665.1 Oscillospiraceae bacterium | reverse complement strand
CCGGAACCGTTGCGCTTTTCTTCTGGGGTAAAAAAAGGGAGGATTAAAAAAATGATAAGACTTTTTGCAGATACCGCTTCCAACCTTCCGGTTGCGCTCAACAAAAAATATAACGTAAATATAATCGAGCTTTCCTATACCGTTGACGGTGTTCCGGCAGAATATGACCTTGAACACGATTTTGACGGAAAAGCTTTTTATGACGCCATGAGAAACGGCGCGGAAATGAAAACTTCAATGATAAACTCCGCAACTTTTCATGACAGCTTTGAAGAATTTGTTAAAAACGGCGACGAAATTGTTTACATCGGCCTTTCCGGCGGAGTAAGCGGAACAGTCCGCGCCGCGGAAATTGCCGCCGAGGAACTTCGCGAAGAATATCCCGAAGCAAAAATTGCCGTTATCGACTCTCTCGGCGCCGGACTTGGAATCGGAATGCAGGTCGTCGCCATGGGAAAACTTATTGAAGAAGGAAAAACTTTTGAAGAAGTTGTTTCCATCACCGAAGAACGCAAAAACCATATGTGCCAGTTCTTCACCGTTGACGACCTTTCCTATCTTAAAAAAGGCGGAAGAATTTCCGGCGCAACCGCCGCCATCGGAACTCTTCTTAACATCAAACCCCTTCTTCGCGGTGACGAGGAAGGCCACATTGTTTCCTGGGGCAAATGCCGCGGAATCAACAAATGCATCCTCGAAATCATCAAGAAATACGATGAACTTGTTCTCGATAAATCCGCTGACGTTATGATGATTCACGGCGACAACATGGATGCTGTCGATTTCATGACCGAAAAACTCCGTGAACACGGATTTACCGGAAACACCACCGTTATGCCTTTTGAACCTGTTTGCGGCTGCCACGTCGGCCCCGGTTCCGTTGCGCTCTTCTTCTGGGGAGAAAGAAAATTATGAAAAGGACACCTTTGTGCGAAAGGGTTTTGCCTGATTACACCCGTGGGGAAGAAATTGCCAACATGACCACCCACATAGTCGGCGGCGGGCTTGGCGTTATTCTTCTTTTCCTCACCGTTATAATCTCCGCTTTCAACAGAAACGTCTGGGGAATCGTCGGTTCTTTCATCTATGGAATTTCGATGATTGCCCTTTACACTGTTTCAAGCGTTTATCACGGGCTTAAACCCGGGCTTGCGAAAAAAGTTATGCAGGTAATTGACCATTGCACGATTTATCTGCTCATAGTCGGAACCTACACCCCGATTTTGCTTTCCGCAATGCGCCCGGTCTACCCCGGCCTTGCCTGGACTGTTTTAGGCGCTGAATGGTTTCTTGCGGGAATTGCCGCAACTTTCACCGCCATTGACCACAATAAATACAAAAAGCTTTCCATGGTCTTTTATATCCTTATGGGCTGGTTCATTGTTATCTGTTTCAAACAGACTGTTGAGGTTCTCACCGTTTCCGGAATGCTTTGGATTCTTTTTGGCGGAATTTCCTACACCATCGGCGCCGTTCTTTACGGAATCGGACACAAAAAGCCGATTTATCATACTGTTTTCCATGTGTTCGTTGTAATCGGAACTCTTTTGCAGGCCATCGGAATTTTGTTTTATGTATTATAAAAAAACAGCACCGTTTCCGGTGCTGTTTTTTATTTATACTTTTTTGTATCGTATCTGTCGAACATCGAAAAGATTATGGATTTGCGGCGTTCTTCGGGTCTTCCTTCCTCGATTCGTCTGACTTCTTTAAGATAGAGCCAGTAGCCGAAAAGGCTTCCCAGGGCGCCAAAAAGCGCATAAGCGACAACAAGCCCCCAGTTCGTTTCAAAGAAAAGGAACATAAAGGGAACAAAAATCGCTCCGGAAAAAATTCCGTAAAGCGGCATAAAACCGTTTTTCATGGAAACAACTCCGCCGCAAATTGCGCAAAGCATCGGGAACGCGCCCCATTCAAGGATAACAAGTCGGAAAAGATGCGCCGTTGCTTCATCGAAAAGGAATGAAACAAGAATTCCGAAAACGAAAAATCCAAGAAGGATAGCGGTCGCTTCCGCGGTGGCTTTCAGTTTAAGCTTTTCCATTATTTTACGATGGACATCTTTTTGATGACAACTTTTTTGCAGGGCATGTCGTTGGGGTAAGTTGCAACGGAAGCAACTGCATCGAGAACTTCAAGACCTTCGGTTACGTGGCCGAAAGCAGCGTAGTTTCCGTCGAGGAATTCGCTGTCTTCATGAACGATGAAGAACTGGCAGGAAGCGGAGTTGGGGTCGGAAGTTCTTGCCATGGAAATTACGCCTTTTTTGTGGCTGATGGTGTTCTGAGTCCAGCCGTTGGAAGCAAATTCGCCATAGATTTCGGGTTTGCAGCCGCCGGTGCCGTTACCTGCGGGGTCGCCACCCTGGATCATGAAACCTTTGATGATTCTGTGGAAAGTGAGACCGTCGAAAAAGCCTTTTTCAACAAGTGCTTCGAAGTTTGCAACGGTTTTGGGTGCTGCGATGGGGTCAAGCTCGATCATCATGGAGCCGTAACCTTTGATATCAAGTTTAATCATTGTAATTAATCCTCCTGATTTTTAACGATAGTAATATAATACTATTTTTAATGGTGAAAGTAAAGTTTTTATTTTGACATATTCTGTCCGTTGTTCTATAATGTTTTCATAGACCCTTAAAAGGAGCGTGCATTATGGAATATATCATCAAAAACGCAAAAATCGCAACCATGGATAAGGAAAATCCCTTTGCCGAAAGCGCAATTGTCAAAGACGGAAAATTTGCTTTCTGCGGTGCTCAAAGCGAAGCGGAAAAGCTTGTTTCCGCCGAAGCCGAAGTGCTCGATTGCGGCGGAAAGCTCCTT
>JAFOYK010000091.1 GCA_017424665.1 Oscillospiraceae bacterium | reverse complement strand
TTTGATGGTGTTTTCGGTAATGCAAAGTTCCGCCATAATTTCTTTTGTGCCGATTCCGGAAAGATGAAAATCGAAAATCATCTTTTCGGTCGGGGTAAGGGAAGCAAGACATTTTTCAAAAAATTCCCTCTCGGAATCTTTTTTTGGAATTTCCTCAAGAACCGGAGGGTTGGGAATATAAACGGTTTCAGATTCGTCTTTGCTTTTTAAAATGGCAAGCGCCGCTTCTTCCTCAGCTTCCTGCAAAAGAAGGTGTATTCCCAAAAGGAAAAGTTCGGTGACTATGTAAGAAACGGAAAGCAGTTCAAAATCCATATGAACAAGCTGCTCAAAAAGCCAGATGCAAATGTTTATAAAAACTGCGCCGGCAATGATAAGAGAATAAGTGCTTTTCGGAAGTCTTTTCTTAACGGAAGCATAGATTATCATAAAGATCATCGCGCCGAAATAGAAAAGAAGATAGAAAAGATAAACGCTGTGAAGGGGACCGTAAACTTTTTCAAGGGCGGAAACTCCGTTTATATCAATGAGAGAAACGGATTTATAATAAACGTCAAAAATTCCCGGGCTTGCCGCAAGAAGGAAAACAAGAATGCTGGAAACGGCAAGGCAGGCAAGATGCCAGCGTCTGTAATTTATTTTACAATCCTTCATTATAATGACGAGCATGATCATCGGAAGAAAAACGGAACCGAGATAGGAAAGCCTGTTTGCCCAAAGTGCGCCTTCAAGAGTTTTTGAAACCGAAAGAAGGAAATATCCGCTGTTTACAACAAAAACAGCCGTGAAAAGAAGAGCAAACCATGCTTCTTTTCTGTAAATGAGAATAAAATATGCGGCCATAAGTATCAGCGAAAAGAAAGCAACCGTCCCGTAAATTATGGACATGCTTGCGGCTTTTTCACCGATTATTCCGCAGCCGGAAAAAATAAAAAACGAAGAAAAAACAAAAAGAAATGTCGAAAAAGTATTCTTCATAACTGCCCTCCTTCAAAAAACCACACTTTTTTCCTACACTTTTTCGGGAAAAATAATAAATACCACACTTTTTTTGCCGGATAGTGTGGCGACAAAAATTCGGTGTAGGTATATAATTTCGATAGGATCTTCTGATTTGAAGAATAGCATATAAAAACTTTTTCGTAAAGCAAAAAGGCTGAAAATACATAATTTGATTATACATTTTATAAAGGAGGAACGCAAAAATGGAATTAAGCAAACTTATTAAACTTACCCGGAACGCAAAAGGGCAAAGTATAAAAATGCAAAACCGCTTGTTGCTTTACTGGGCGGTAATGCTTTTTATCGTTTTTGCGGCTATTCTTGTTGCCCTTAGCTTTGCCGGAGTATTTTCGGATTCTGAAGAAAAAGCGGCGCAGCTTATTAAATTCCAGCAAAAAAATACATATGCAGAACTTTCCGGAAAACTGGAAAAATTTGATGGGGAAGAATATTTTTCGGCAGAAGAACTTTTAAATAAACCGTTTTTTGAACTCAGAGATTCCGCAATTGAAAGTGAATTCGGAAATATGATAACGGCCATAGCGCCGATAGAATATGACGAACTGATGGTTTCAAAAGGAATAGCCGGCGGAATCGGTGAAACGTCTTTCCGTGAAAACGAAAATTATATTATCAAAGAAGGAAAAAATTTCAACCGTTATATAGGAAGGGATTCTTCCTATATCGGTCTGCATCAAAAATTTGATATAAATTTTGAGGACGGTTCCGAACTTTATGCAGTAACCTTTCTGCCGGAGGAAATATATCTTAAAGAAGAAAAAATTGACATATTCGGTTGGACAGCCGGTACAATAGTACTTTTTATCGTTCTTCTCTTGATTTCATTCTTCATGGCAAAGAATTTTGTAAAGCCTATCATGGACAGCATAGAGAATATAAAAAGCGAAAAAATTTCCGGAATTTCGGAGATAGATACTCTTCTTGCGTTTATCCGCGAAAAAGAAAAAGATAAAGGAAAACAAAAACTTCCGGAAGATATCGAAGAACTTTTCGAAGAATTTTCCGAAAAGGCGAAAGCTCTTACTCCAACGGAAAAAACCATAATCAAATATTATGGCGAAGGAAGGGAAATCAACGAAATTCCCGAACTTTGTTTCATAAGCATAAATACTGTCAGAAAACATAACGCGAATATTTATCAGAAACTTGAAATCGGTTCAAGGGAAGAACTTCTTCTTTACATCGAACTTTTCCGCAGAAGCGGAAGGCTTGATGAAATTTTCTGATTTTTCCTTTCCGTAAATTGCTGAAGAAAAATGCAGGTATGATAAAGATGGTTCGGGAAAAACAACCCGGAAAAAGAAAGAGATTGCTATGAAAAAGATTATTTTAAAATCTGTTCTGATTATTCTTGGAGGGATTTTTATGTTATCTTTGTTCGGATGTTCAGCAAATAAATACGAGATTGACTATTGCGGAGCGAAATCCTCCTATCAGGGAGCAAAGAGTTCCTATGAATCCGGCGAAGAAGTTGAACTGTATTATAAAAACATTGTTCCGGATATGGAGTATTCCTTTTATCTGGATGGGGAATATATTTCTCCGGAGTTTGATGCCGGGGGAGCATTTATCCGCTTTGTTATGCCGGAACATGATGTAAAACTGGAATGCAGAGCGAAAAATTCCATGTCCGCACTGCAGCGCGAATGCCCGAATTGTCATGTACTTACTCCGCAGGCATCAGGCATTTGCCTCAGCTGCGGGTTTGATATCGAAGCAACTATAGTCTGTCCCGAATGCGGTACAGAACTTAAAAAGGAAGCAAAGTTCTGCTATAACTGCGGCAGCAATCTCAGCAATAAAGAATAAGCAATCCAAAGGAAACCAACGAAAAAATTTGATTTCTGTTTTAAAAGAACGGCGCATCGTCTTGAAAAAAAGACGGTGCGCCGCTTTTTTTGTTTGTGTGGTCTGATAAAATAAATGAGTTTTTATTGTGCAAAATAAACTAATCAAATGGTGTATTTTAATGTTTTATAGAAAAAATACATAATTAAGTAATTCTTTCGACAATGTTTTTAAGAGTAATATATAGCCAAAGAAAGGAGGCAGAATTCATGAAAAGCATAATCAAAAAGCAGTTTATCGATTGTTCGGATACCGATAGTTTTTGTTTCAGCCTTGAATGTCCGGAATGCGGAAAAGTCTGGAAAAGCACACCGGTTCGTTTTTCCAAAGCGGGCGAAAATTCTTTTACCGAAGAAAAAAGGATAGTTCTTAAAATTCTTTATGAAAGGGAACACGCAATGGCTTTGGAAAAAGCAGCAGCAGAGGCGGCAACTTTTTTTAATTTGTGCCCGCATTGCGGAAAAATGGTCTGCGACGATTGTTTCATGATTTGCGAAGATCTTGATATCTGCCGAAGCTGTGCGGAAAGTTTGAAAGAAACCGGCGAACCGATATCTTTTGCGGGTTGGGTGGCCGGATAAAAATATTACTGATTTTTAGGAGGCGAAGAAATGGCAATAGACATAACTAACCATAAATGCCCCGCGTGTACCGGACCGCTTCATTACGCAGGCGCAAGCGGAATGCTTGAATGCGACTATTGCGGAAGCAAATATTCCGTAGAGGAAATTGAAAAACTCTATGCAGAAGACGTTGCCGAAGCGGAAGAGGGCTTTGAAGCGAACGAAATAAAAAAGGAAAAAGAAAAAGCCGAATTTGAAGCCATGGGAATGGAATGGAGCGAAGAGGAAACTAAGGGAATGAAAACCTATAGCTGTCCCTCCTGCGGAGCGGAACTTATCTGCGACGCAACCACAGCCGCAACAAGCTGCCCCTATTGCGGAAACCCTACGGTAATTCCCGGACAGTTCACCGGCGGACTTAAACCGGATCTTGTGATTCCTTTTAAACTGAACAAAGAGCAGGCGATAAAAGCTCTTGAAAATTATTATAAAGGCAAGGTTTTCCTTCCGAAAGCGTTCAAAGAGCATAACCATATTGAAGAAATAAAAGGCGTTTATGTTCCTTTCTGGCTTTGCGATTGTGAAATGGAAGGAAGCGCAATGTATAAAGGCGCAAACACAAGAAGCTGGAGCGAAGGTGATTATGACATCACCGAAACAACCTATTTCAACGTAATGCGCGAAGGAAGCCTCGGTTTTGAAATGATTCCGGTAGACGCTTCCACAAAGATGCCGGACGCTCATATGGATGCAGTGGAGCCTTTTGATTACAGCGAACTGAAACCCTTCTCCACTGCATATCTTCCGGGATTTCTTGCGGATAAATATGACGTAAGCCAGGAAGCGAGCATGGCGAGAATTTCCGAAAGAGCGGAAAACAGCATCAAAAGCGAAATGAGAAATACCGTAACAGGCTATTCAATGGTTATGACCGAAAGGGAAAACTTCAAATTCAATAACAAAGGCGTAAAATATGCGCTTTTGCCGGTTTGGATGCTCAGCACCAAATGGAACGGAAAAAACTTCCTTTTTGCAATGAACGGTCAGACCGGAAAACTCATCGGCGATCTGCCGGTGGATAAAGGCAAATTCTGGGGACTCTTTGCCGCGATAGCGGCGCCCCTTGCGATAATATCCAGCCTCATCTGGATACTTTTGTGAGAGGAGGCGGTTATTATGACTAAAAAGATAATTTCCATCATCTTCGCAATCGTTCTTGTCTTTGGATTAAGCGTTTGTGCTTATGCGGAAGAACAGAGATTTGTTTTCGATGAAGCAAGCATCCTTACATATGACGAAATTGAAGAACTTAACGCTAAAGCAAAAGAAATAACCGAAACCTATGGCTGCGAAGTTTACGCAATAACTTTTCCGGGCCTTGACGGAAACGAAGCCTGGGAACTTAACGAAATGCTTTATGCGGAACTTAAGGAATATTACGGAGCAGGGGAAGACGTTGTGATTCTTATGCTTGCCATGGAAGAAAGACAGTATGACATCATGGCAAGAGGTTTCGGAAACACCGCTTTCACGGATTACGGAAAAGACGTTATGGCGGAAAAGTTCCTTGACGATTTCGCCAATGACGACTGGTACTGGGGATTCTACGATTATATGGCCACCTGCGACGAATTCCTTGCAATGGCTGTAAACGGAGAACCTTTCGACGTTGATTCCGATGAAGGCGGTTCCGGTCTGTTCGGAATAATTATTGCGATTGTTATTTCCTGCCTTATCGCGTTTGCGGTGTGTTCAATTCTCCGCGCACAGATGAAAACAGCAAGGATCGCGACCGAAGCGCACGATTATCAGAAGGAACTCAATCTTACAAACCAGTACGACAGATTCAGCCACAGAGATATCAAGAGAGTTTATAATCCCCCGCAAGAGGATAACGATAACGGTGGAACAACGGTAAACAGCGGCGGTTCTTCCCATAAAAGCGGCGGTTTCTGATTGAAGGAGGTTTTGAAAAAATGAAAAAAATTTTGAGCATGCTCATGGCTTTGGCTTTGATTTTAAGCCTTGCCGCCTGCGGAAACGATGAACCGGTTAAAGATAACAGCGGAGGCGAAATCCCTTCCGGAAACGGAAATCTTCTCGGCGGAAAAGGCGACGGGGAAAAAGAACCGGAACCTTCCGAAAACCCTGAAGATGAACCGGAAAACTTTGACCAGAGTTATGCGGATCTGATCGAAAACCTTTCATGGGGCGAAGCAAGTTGCGGCGTTGCCTATGTCGGATTTGTTGAAGGCCCTGTTGGCGACGGTTACCGCGCAATTCTCGAGGAACAGAAGGAACTTATGGAATGGTATCCTTTTGTAGCGGAAATTCCTGCAGAACGCATTGTTGAAACAGACGGATACGATCTTTACTGCATTGTTCCCGCAAGCCTTGATTATTCCGTAAAAGTTGAGGAAATTTCCCTTCCTGAAGGAACCGAAGCCTGGGAACCCATAATCGGCGAAATAATTTACGAAAGCAAAACCGGAGAACCGATTCTTCTTAAATGCAACGAAAGCGATATTTTCACAAACGTTCTTGTAACGATCACCACCCCGGACGGAAAAGAGAAAAAGATTTCTCCTTATTTAAGCCTTATGGACGGAAGCCTTGCCGGAATCAATGAGGACGAAAGCGAGCTTACCGCTTTGGATTTTTCAAGATATGAAATAAATCTTGAAAACTACTGTAAAATAATAAACATCGAGGCACTAACTATGATTGAAATGGTTAAAAGAGACATTCTCCCTGCCGTTTCGGCATACTCAAGAGAGCTTACAGATGTTATTCTGTCAAAGAAAAGCGTTTCAACTGCGCTTGATTGCTCCTACGAAGAAGAAACCGCAACAGCAGTTTCCAATTTAACAGGAGAGCTTTTCTCAAACATCAAAAAGCTTGATGAAATCGTTTCAGAATCAGAGAAAATCTCTGATATGAGTACACTTTCGTTCTTCTGCAAGGATACAATTATCCCTGCTATGAAAGCGGTCCGCGAGGCTACTGACTCTCTTGAAGTTATAACTGCGTCAGAGTTCTGGCCTTATCCGACTTACGGCGACCTTTTGTTTGGCGTCAGATAAAATTTAGGAGGAGATTATTATGGATATCACACTTGCAGTTATGGCAGCCGGAATGGGAAGCAGATTTGGCGGACTTAAGCAAATTGAGCCTGTTGGTCCAAATGGCGAGGTGCTTCTTGACTACTCTGTTCACGATGCAATAAATGCCGGTTATTCAAAAATTGTTTTTATTATTAAACGTGAAATTGAAAAGGATTTCCGCGAAATT
>JAFOYK010000158.1 GCA_017424665.1 Oscillospiraceae bacterium | reverse complement strand
GGAAACAAAAAAGCCCGTTTTGCAAAAAACGGGCTTTTTTATGGAGAAATTTTGCTTTTTTTCGTCTGTTTTAAAGGTGTTTGTGGAGACCGGTGGGTAATAAAAAACAGGAGCAAAGCTCCCGTTTTATCTTCGGTTTTATTTCTGCATGGACTGTGCGTTTGCCTGTGCGGCTTTCTGCTGCTGGTTAAAAGCTGCGCGGGTTCCTTTAACTTCGGTAAGGGAAGCTGCAAGAGTTTCTTCGGTGTTTTTAAGGATTCCGTCAACAAAATCTTTTGCGGACTGGCGCATTTCGCGGCTCTGCTGCTGTGCCTGCTGGGTGATTTCAGCAGCTTTGTTTTTGCTCTGGCGAACAATTTCCTGTTCCTCAACAAGAGCTGCAGCACGTTTTTCCGCTCTTGCAATAATTGCTTCAGCTTCTTTTTTCGCTTCTTCAACAATTGCGGTGCGGTCGGCAACAATGGACTGTGCCTGGCGGATCTCGGTAGGAAGGTTAAGACGAACGTCATCAAGAAGTTCGCGAACTTTGTCTGCGTCAACTACACAGCGGCCGCCGGTAAGCGGAAGAGACCAGGAACGGTCGATAAGTTCATCAAGCTGATCAAGAATTTCTTCAATAGGCATAAATTTATGTCCTCCCCTTATTTAAGTCTTTTTTCAATTTCCAAAACTATGTTTTTCGGAACAAAATCCGAAACGTCGCCGCCGAATCCGGCAATCTGGCGGATAAGGCTGGAACTTACGTACATATTTTGCGGATCCGCGGTTATAAAAACCGTTTCCGCATTGGGTGCAAGGCTTCTGTTGGCAAGAGCCATCTGGAATTCGTATTCAAAATCCGAAGAAGAACGGATTCCTTTTACAATGGCGCTCATTCCGTTTTGTTTTACATAATCCGCAAGAAGCCCGCTGAAAGAATCCACTTTTACGTTTTCGATTCCCTCTATGGCTTTTTCAATAAGGCTGCAGCGTTCTTCCGGTGAAAAAACGCATTTTTTATCCGGATTTGTTACAACAAGAACCGTAACTTCGTCAAAAAGTTCCGCCGCCCTTTTAATTATGTCGATATGCCCGTTGGTGATAGGATCAAAGCTACCCGGGCAAACTGCTTTTTTCATAAAGATCAATCCTCGCCGCGTTTATACATAAGCACTTTGGTGCTTCCGTAGCGGTATTCCTTTGTTTTAACAAGTTTTCCGGCTTCTTCCGGAAGATCGATGTTTTTTGCGGTTTCGCAAAGAACGATTCCGCCTTCTCTCATAACTTTTGAAAGAGCAGGAAGAACAACAGGAAGCTGTTCGGCCGCATAGGGCGGATCGAGGAAAGCAATATCGAACCTTTCAAAAGCGCTGGAAAGATACATCAAAGCGTCGCCGGTTTTGAGTTTTGCAACGTCTTCAAAACCGCAGTTTTTGATGTTTTCTGCAATGCATTTCTGGGCAACTTTTGCGCTGTCCACAAAAACGCAGGATCTTGCTCCGCGGGAAAGTGCTTCGATTCCAAGCTGGCCGCTTCCGGCAAAAAGATCGAGCACGTCCGCTTCTTCTATAAGAAACTGAATCGAAGAGAAAATTCCTTCTTTAACTTTTTCTCCGGTGGGTCTGGTAACGTCCCTTCCCTCCGGGGTTACAAGGCGTTTTCCCTTGGCAGTTCCGGTAATAACTCTCATAAAAATACCTCCGTTTGAGATAGTTCTATTATCCTATTTTTCGATGTAAATGTCAATGTTATTCTTCATTATCAAGGAATTCCCTGAGGGATTTTGCCGCGGAAATATTCATTCCCGGTGCTTCGGAAAGTTCCTCGACAGTTGCCGCTTTTATGGCTTTCATGGTCTTGAAATGCTTCAAAAGCGCCGCGGCGCGTTTTGGGCCAACGCCTTCCGCTTTTGTTATCACCATTTCAAAATTGGTTTTAGCATGCTTTTTGCGGCTGTAACCGATGGTAAAACGGTGAACTTCATCCTGAACGGAGGTCACAAAGTTAAAAACGGATTTTACCGGAGAAATTGCGATTTCCCCACCGTTTTTTGCAATTGCCCTTGTCCTGTGGCGGTCATCTTTTACCATACCGAAAAGCGGAACCGTTATTCCCATTCTGTCAAAAAGTTCCTGCACCGCCGCAACGTGGCCTTTGCCGCCATCCAAAAGGATAAGATCCGGCATTCTTCCGAAAGAGGAGCCGCTTCCCTGCTCATCAAAATAATGGTTGAAACGGCGTTCGAGCATTTCGCACATGCAGGCATAGTCATCCGTTCCGACAACGGTTTTTATGGAAAACTTTTTATAATCGCTTTTCTTCGGCCTTGCGTTTTCAAAAATGACCATTCCGCCGACAACTGTTTCGGAGCCGAAGTTTGAAATATCGTAAGCTTCGATTATTTCCGGAGCTTTTTCCATTCCGAGGATCCTTCCGAGTTCATCAAGAACGGCAACTTCGCGGCTGGTTCTGGATTTTTCGTGAGAAAGGCGCTCCGCGGCATTGTTATAGGCCATATCGGTGACCTGTTTGCGTTCGCCTTTCTGCGGAACGGAAATGTTTACTTTTCTTCCCGCTTTTTCCGAAAGCCAGCGTTCCAAAAGTTCCGCTTCCTCGCATTTTTCATGAAGGGCGATTTTTTTCGGAATATCGGTTCTTTCGGAATAGAAACTCTGGAGGAATTCCGTTACAAACGAAGGTTCCGTACCAAAATCCTTGAGGATATACTCATCCTTATCAACAAGCCTTCCTCCGCGGAAGCTAAGAATGACCGCGCAGCAGCTTTCGCCGCTTTTGGCGATAGCGATGACGTCCTGTTCTTTAACTTTAGAGAAAACGACCTTCTGGCGGCTTGCGATGCCTTCTATGGCTTTTATTCTGTCGCGGAGTACCGCCGCTC
>JAFOYK010000057.1 GCA_017424665.1 Oscillospiraceae bacterium | reverse complement strand
TTTTCCTTCAGAAAAACCGACTTTGCAAAACGTTCTTCGGAAGAAAGGTTGTTTTTGAAAAACGCGCCTTCGATTTTTCCAAGGTTTTCAAGATGCTTTGGAAAAGGCGGTTCGTTGGTCAGAACGTCCGCCGGGTTTTCGTAAATTTCAAGACCGGTTTCCCTCGGTTCCGCAACAATGCTTCCGGTTCTGTCCGCAAAAATCCAATGAAGCGGGGTTGCGGGAAGGTTTTCGGAAAAGTTTGTGTTCAAAACATTTGTGCGCCTGAGCTTTTCTTTTGCTTCGGCAAGATTTGAACAGGTGGAAAGAATCCACGGGATCAAATCGAAGGAAGCAACGTTAAGAAAACCTTCCCGCTCCGGCAAATAAACCGCGCTTTCGGGGAAATTAAGCCCCGCGGCGCAAAGGCCTTTTTCGTTCATTCCGTCATAAAAAAGCGGATAGCCTTCTTTCAGAAAAGCTGTTCCGATAATCGCAAAGCGAGCTTCTTCGAAATTGAACGGGAAATTTCGCGGAACAATCACAATGCTTTCGGAATAATGATAATCCAGATCAAGGTTGCGCCCGAAAAAGGCGCTTTTGTTTTTCATTAAAATTGCCGTACACATAAAATCTCCTTTTTCTTAAAATTCTTGGCTTTTTTAAGCCGGAAAACACATTTTAAATTGTTATTTTTTTATTTTTATATATTGAATATTCCTCTTTTTTTGATATAATTATTGTGTTAGAATATGCGCAACTTTTAAAAGCACGAAAGGAGGCATTCTGGAAAGCGTTTTCGCCCGGTCTGTCTTTTTTGCGTGCTTTTTTTGTTGCTGAAAGGGGATTTTATAAATTGGTCTATGACGTTGCTGTGATCGGCGCCGGCATTATCGGCTGCGGAGTTGCAAGAGAACTCTCCCGCTATAACTGCAAGGCAGTTCTGATCGAAAAAGAAAACGATGTTGCGATGGGAACAACCCGCGCAAACAGCGCAATCATCCACGCGGGCTATGACCCTGAACCCGGTACCCTTATGGCAAAATATAACGCACCGGGCAATAAAATGGCCGGCGAAATCTGCGAGGAGCTTGACGTTCCTTTCAAACGCTGCGGTTCTTTCGTTCTTGCTTTCAGCGAAGAGGAAATGGAAACCGTTAAAAAACTTTACGACAGAGGCGTTAAAAACGGCGTTCCGGATCAGAAAATTCTTACCGGCGAAGAAGTTCGCAAAATGGAACCCAACGTTAACGAAAATTGCGTGGGCGCTCTTTATGCTCCTTCCGCAGGAATTGTAAACCCCTGGGAATTTGCACTTGCAATGGGCGAACAGGCTGTTGAAAACGGCGTTGAACTCAAACTTTGCTGGGAAGTTGCTTCCGTTAAAAAAGAAAACGGAAACTTCGTCATCACCGGCAAAAACGGTGAAGAGATCGAAGCAAAATTCGTAGTTAACGCCGCGGGCGTTTACAGCGACACCGTCGCAAACATGATCGGCGACGAAAGCTTTTCCATCAATTCTTCCAGAGGCCAGTATTATCTTCTCGATAAATCCCAGGGCGAACTTTTCGGCCACGTAATGTTCCAGTGCCCCGGCCCCCTTGGAAAAGGCGTTCTTGTTGCACCCACCGTTCACGGAAACCTTATCGTCGGACCCGACGCAAACCCCGGCTGTGAGAAAGACGACGTTTCCACCGACAGAAACGGCCTTGCAAACGTTGTTGCAACCAGCAAAAAGACCACCAACGCAGTAAACTTCCGCGAATGCATCAGAAACTTCGCGGGCCTTCGTTCCGAACCTTCCACCCGCGATTTCATCGTTGGTTTTTCCGAAAGCGACGACCATTTCATGAACATCGCCGGAATAAAATCCCCCGGTCTTTCCGCAGCTCCCGCAATTGCGGTTGACGCTGTAAGAATGCTTCTTGAAGCGGGCGTTCCTTCCGAAAAGAAAGAAAACTTCATCGGCGGACACAAACACCTTCGCTTCAAGGAACTTTCCGACGAAGAAAAAGCAGCAGCGATCGCAAAGAACCCGGCTTACGGCCGAGTAATCTGCCGCTGTGAAACCATCACCGAAGGCGAAATCGTCGATGCTCTTCACGGAGTTATCGTTCCCAGAACCCTTGACGGTATCAAACGCCGCTGCAACGCAGGTATGGGAAGATGCCAGAGCGGTTTCTGCGGACCCAAAGTTCTCGAAATCATCGCTCGCGAACTCAACATTGACCCTGTTGACGTTCTTCTCGATAAAGAAGGTTCCTACATACTCACCGGAAAAACCACGAAGGGAGGCTGCCGTTAATGTATTATGATTTAGTTGTTGTCGGCGGAGGCCCCGCAGGTCTTGCCGCTGCTGAAGAAGCAAAACGCAACGGAGCAGGCTCCGTTCTTATCATCGAGCGTGACAAAGAGCTTGGCGGAATTCTTAACCAGTGCATCCATTCCGGTTTCGGCCTTCATGTTTTTAAAGAACAGCTTTCCGGCCCGGAATATGCACAGCGTTTCATCGACCGTCTTGAAGGAACCGGAATCGAAGTTAAAACCGACACCATGGTTCTCGGAATCACCCCCGAAAAATCCGTTTATGCAATCAGCGCTGCTGAAGGCTATATGAAAATAGACGCAGGCGCGATCGTTCTCGCAATGGGCTGCCGTGAAAGAACCCGCGGCGCAATCGCAATTCCCGGCGAAAGACCTTCCGGAATTTTCACCGCCGGCGCCGCCCAGAAATACATCAACATGGACGGCTATATGTGCGGTAAAAAAGTTCTTATCCTCGGCTCCGGCGACATCGGCCTTATTATGGCAAGAAGAATGACCCTTGAAGGCGCAAAAGTTGAAGCAGTCGTTGAACTTATGCCCTATTCCAACGGCCTTAAACGTAACATTGCACAGTGCCTTGACGACTATGGCATTCCGCTTTATCTCAGCCACACCGTAACCGACATCAAAGGTGAAAACGGCCGTCTTTCCAAAGTAATCGTAAGCAAAGTAAACGGCTTTGACCCCATTCCCGGAACCGAAATCGAATTCGACGTAGATACCCTTCTTCTTTCCGTCGGCCTTGTTCCGGAAAACGAACTTTCCCGTTCCGCCGGTGTTGTTCTCGATAAACGCACCAACGGCGCTATCGTTGACGAAACCATGATGACTTCCATCCCCGGAATTTTCGCTTGCGGCAACGTTCTCCACGTTCACGACCTTGTTGACTTCGTAACCCACGAATCCGAAAGAGCAGGTAAAGCCGCTGCCGAATATCTTAAAGCACAGCGCGAAGGCGCCGCAGCTTCTGAAGCAGAAGCTCCCATCGAGCTTCACAACGGCGATTTCATCGGTTACACCGTTCCCCAGAAAGTAACCGTTTCCAAAGTCGACAAATTCATCGAAGTTCTCTTCCGTGTCCGCGCTGTTCTCAACAACGCAACCGTTGTTGTTAAAGCAGGCGACAAAGTTCTTATGAGCAAAAAACACGAACAGATGCTTCCCGCAGAAATGGAAAAACTCATTATCCCGAAAAAGATGCTTGAAATGGCCGAAGGTCAGGATATTGAAATTGCAGTTGTTAAGGAGGGTGAAGAATAATGCTTAAGACCATAACCTGTATCTGCTGCCCCAAAGGCTGCCTTGTTACCCTCGATACCGAAAATCCGGAAGAAACCGCAAAAGGCTTTAACTGCCCCCAGGGAAAAGATTACGCCATCGGCGAACTTACCCACCCCATGAGAACCATTTCCTCCACCGTTGAAATCAAAGGCGGTCTCCATCCGAGAATTCCCGTTAAGACCAACGGCAACATTCCGAAGGAAAAGATTTTCGAAGTAATGGACGAAATCAATAAGATTTCCGTTGAAAGCCCCGTTAAATGCGGCGACATTCTTCTCGAAGACGTTCTCGGAACCGGCGTTAACATCGTTGCTTGCAGAGATATGTAATATCGTGCTCAAAGTTTTATAAAAGCAAAAGTCCCCGTGCTCATTTGAGCACGGGGACTTATTTTCATTAGGGGTTACAGTTTTTGCAAGGGGAATAACCTTTGTTTATTGCTTCCGACCTTGTTCCGTTAAAATAAACTTTGTTTTTTTCTTTCATTTGGTTTACAGAATTACACCAGGAATAGTGGAATTTATCCGTGTTTTTATTCAAAATATAACTATACTCTTTTTCATTTGAGGAACTCTCGCTATATGAGTTACCTTTATTCGAACTTCCCGAAGATTTATTACCTGTATT
>JAFOYK010000063.1 GCA_017424665.1 Oscillospiraceae bacterium | reverse complement strand
CCTTTAAGTTTTTCGGCGGCAAAAACGTCCGCTGGGCAAAATTCAAGGCTTTCCGATTCAACAGGCGAAAGCCACTTTGTTTCGGAATGGAAGGTGGGTTCAATTTTTTCGGAAAGCAGTTTTGCTTTTATGAAATAGAAATAAATTTCTTTTTCCGGATAGGAAAAAGGATATTCGCAGAAAATTTCGGTAGGCGCAATTTCCGCTGAAAGTTCCTCGCGGATTTCACGGATAATCGCTTCGAAAGGGGTTTCGCCGGGTTCGATTTTTCCGCCGGGAAATTCCCAGAGGAAGGGGCAGTTTCCGCCCGCTCCGCGTTTGCAAAACAAAACCTTTCCGTCCTTTTCAATAACGGCGGCAACAACTTTTATCATAAAATCACCGGCTTTAACCAAGAGCTATGTCGAGGATCATCATAAGGGCGAAACCTATCGCAACGCCGATGGTTGCGATGTTGCTGTGCTCGCCGTCCTGAGATTCGGGAATAAGTTCTTCCACAACAACGTAGATCATTGCGCCGGCGGCGAAGGAAAGGATGAAGGGAAGAACCGGTTCGATGAAGGAAACAAGCGCAAGGGTAAGAAGCGCGCCAAGAGGTTCAACAACGCCGGAAAGGAAGCCGTATTTAAAAGCCTTGCCTTTGGAAAGACCTGTTCCAACAAGGGGCATGGAAATTATTGCACCTTCCGGGAAGTTCTGGATGGCGATACCGATTGCAAGAGCGAAAGCACCGGCGGCGGTGATAACGCTTTCGCCGCTTAACATTGCCGCAAGAACAACGCCAACCGCCATTCCTTCCGGAAGGTTATGGAGAGCAACGGCAAAAACAAGCATAAAGGATTTTCCGAGGGTTGTGTGGCGGCCTTCGGGTTTGTCGGAATTGAGGTGGAGGTGGGGAATTAAGCTGTCGAGAATGAGCAGGAAGAACATTCCCCCAAGAAAACCCGCGGCGGCGGGAAGCCAGGCGATTTTTCCTGCGGCTTCGGCCATTTCGATTCCGGGCATTATAAGCGACCAGACGGAAGCCGCGACCATGACTCCCGAAGCAAAGCCGAGAAGCGCTTTCTGGAGTTTCGGGTTCATTTCGCCTTTCATAAAGAAAACGGAAGCGGCGCCAAGGGAAGTTCCAAGGAAGGGAAGCAAAACGCCGATTATTACTTTCATTGTATCTGTCATTAAAGGAAGTCTCCTTTCAAAAGCTATTTATAATAAAATATTTTACCATATATTATATTTTGTAACAAGATTTTTTTGAAGAGGCGCAACAAAACCGCAGAAAAAAAGACACTATATCAGTATAAGTTATAAATTGACAATGTCAATCGTGGGGTATAATATTGAATTCCGTGAAAGGGGCTGTTTTTGTGAAAAAACTGTTTTGTCTGTTTCTTTTTTTCATAATAACGTTCTGTGGATGTGAAAAACAGGATTTTTCTATAATCTGCGAACCGGAATACCCTATAGAAAGTAGCGAAAATTTCAGTTACATAATTTCAAACAATTCCGACGAAGGAACAGAAGTAACATTAGCTGTTGGAATATCGCAGTATACAGACGGCGAATGGGTGCAGCTTCCTTTTTCACAAGAGTTTTATGAATTGCATTACAACGCTTCAATGTGGTCGGAATATTTGGGACCTGACAGTCAGCGTCTTCAGGAATTCCGTCTGTGTTTAGCCGATATGGTGGATGCAGACCTTACTCCAGGGAAATATCGAATTGAAAAGAAAATTGCCTTTGATTGGTATTATGCGGAATTTGAGTTATTCTGAAGGAGGCCCAAAAATGAAAAGATTTTTTATGCTTATTATAGCTCTGCTTATGCTTTGTTCCTGCGAAGCCGCCGAAGAACCGCAGATTTCGGAAAGTTCTGTTGCGGAAGAATTTTTCGAAGAAACGAACCCCGGAGAAAACTGCACTCTTCCTGGGGAAGAAGAAAACATTTCCGCCCCGGAAGAACCGGAAGTTGCTCCTGTTCCGGAGGATGAAAATAAAATTGAAATTCCGTCGGAAGATTTTTCTTTTGAAAAACCGGAAATTCTTTATCCGGAATTTTTGACGGAAAAGCTTTCTTCCTCTCCGGCTTTTGAAAGCGCAATGGAAAAACCTTCGGTAATAACTTATCAGAAAGAGCCTGTTACCGATTGCCTTGCGGCGACAAATTTTGTGGAAGCTTTTGAAAAAGGTGAATACGCCGAATTTTATCTTTATTCTTTTTCCCATGCGGATTTTGACGATTCTTACAGCCTTTATTACCAGCATTTTACAACGAAGGACGGACTTGTTTACCGTGAAGGAGCCTATCTTTACGATTGGGAAGGAAATTTTGTCCCCGAAAAAAAAACCTTTCATAATTTTGTGGAAATAAACGAGCGCGGCTATTTTGGAATCGGCTGGGAATGGGGCGACTTTTCTTATTATAAGGTCATAAGCGATTTTTCCCTTTATGAAAACGAAGCAAAACACCGCGAATTAAAGGAAAAATATATCGACCCGATTTTTACAATTACGGTAAGCCCGCAGGAATTCACTTCCGCTTCAGACCTTTCGAGCGACTTTGTCTGGCTTTTCGAGGATATTTATAATTATGAAAACGGTCACGACCCCTGGCAGGAATACGGCGATTATTGGCCTCTTGAGGATATGGAAAAACTTTTAAACCGCTATTTTAACGGCGTTACAAAGGAAATGATTATTTCCGACAGGAAAAGTATTTTCGACCCCGAGACGGATACGATTTATTATCCGGGCGGCCGCGGCGGAGCTTATCCGGAAATCCGGGTTTTCGATTTTGAGCAAAACGGCGATATCCTTACCATTTATTATGAACTTTATAACCCGGAAGTCGGAGAGTTTGTTGAAAACAAATATTTTGCTCTTGAAATCCTTGTTCTTTCAAAAGAAAGTTTTCGCTATCTTTCCCAGGATATTATTGAAAGGAAGCCTTGAAAAATGAAAAAGTTTCTTTTAATTTTGCTTGCGGTTTTAATGCTTTGTTCCTGCGGAGTTCAGGAAGAACCGGTTCCCGAAGAACCGCAGATTTCGGAAAGTTCCGCTTCGGAAACGGAAAAACCGGAAAAAATTCCCGAAAAGACCGAGGACGAAATTTATTACGAAAGCCTTGATAACGAAGGCAAAAATATGTATTCATACATCGACAACAAGGCGATAAATTATAACTCCGGGGCAAACGGACTTCTTGATTACGGAATTCTTACGGAATTTAAAAACATAAGATTCATTGACGATTGGTATTATTCCGCGGTTCTGGTTCTTGAAAAAACCGCAACCGGGGAAACAATCGAAATTCCCGTAAAAGGAATTTATTATCATTCCAATGAATACGGTTCAAGGCTTGCGCCCTTCGGCGGTTTTTGCTACCCGGAAAACGAAAAAGTTTATTTTTGCGGGCTTGGAAAAATTGTTGAAATCGACCCTGAAAACTTCACCGCAAAGGAACTTGAGCTTGATCTTCCCGAAAAAGGCGACCTTTGGATAAGCGCAGTTTTCGCGGAAAACGGTTCGGAAGAATTTTATCTTGCCTTAAATTTCCTTGATAAAAAGGCAACCGAAGAAACCGAAGGCTGCATCTGGGCTTTTGATAAAGACGGAAAACTTGTTTTCGAAACCCTGACCGAAAACGTATATAACGAAAGCCTTGATGATTACCTTTTCCCGTTCACCGCGGGAAACACACAGATTACCGAAAAAGACGGAAAAACTCTTCTCATTCGGACCGGAACACACTATGCTGTTGACGCAAAAAGCGGCGAACAGTTTTATTTCGGCGAGCCCACCGTTCTTAATTCTGAGGAATATGAGCTTTGGATGACCTATTATTATCCTTCGGATAAAGATTATTCCGACGGAAAATACCGCGTTTCGCTTTATAAGAGCACAAAGCTCATCGGCGAAATGGATTTTAAAAACGAAGAATTTGTAACCGCGGACAACATTGACGAGGCAAAACCGCGGCTTGTGATTCCGAAAGACGGAAAAACCGCCGTTTATGTCTGCGATTATTTCGCAATTCACGTTACCTTCGATTTTGAAAAAGGCACCGCAACCGTTGAATTTTGCCCCACCGACAAAAACATTACGGATGAAAGTTATATAATTGACAGTCCCGACGGAAAATATTCCATCTGCTCCTTTGGCGGACATGGCGGCGGTGACGTTTATCACGAACTTTTCTCTGTTCGTGACAACAAAACCGCCGGCCACAAATACATCGGAAAAATCGGCGGAATGTATGGCGGAACCTGCGGCGTCGGCTTCCTTAAAAACAACGACGTTTACATTTTCCGAACCGACATGCTCCATATTTTAGACCCCGCAACCGGCGAAGTTAAATTCGACCTTAACAGACATATTCCACTCGGCTATGATTCCGAAACGGACAGCGAACGCGGAATTTTAACTTTCCGCCGTGACCCGGAAAATTTTACCTATCTTCTGGTTTATTATGAATATGAAAACGGCTTTGAATGGGACGAAAATTTCCGCGGAAGCTGTAACTATAAAATCGGCCTTCTTGATTCCGAAGGAAACCTTCTTGAAAGCTATGATACCGGTTGTGCCCTTTACGGCGACCCCTTCGGCCTTTATTCCGTTGATATGAAATATTCCGAAAAGGAATTTAAACTTATCGGAACCGGCGGAAAAGGCGGAAAAATCGACATCGGAACTTTCGATTTGGAAACAAAAGAATTTTCCGAATCTTCGCTTAACTGAAGGATGTGACAAAATGAGAAAACTTCTTTTAATTTTACTTGCGGTTTTGATGCTCTGCTCATGCGACGTTCAGGAAGAACCGGTTTTGGAAGAGCCGGTTTCTCCCGAAAGTTCTTCTTCAGAAGAGACGGAATTTTCCCAGGGAGATAAAATCATCCAGGAAAGAGTCGATAAAAATATTTATGAATATGAATTCCGACACAACCCTTGGGCGGAAGAACTTTTGGAAAGAGGGATTTCTGTTTCGATAGAAAACCGCGAATTTACAACGAAGGAAAAATGGGAAGCGGAGCTTCTTTTGAAAAATTCCGAAAAGGAACTTTCGATTCCTTTCAGCGGAATTT
>JAFOYK010000095.1 GCA_017424665.1 Oscillospiraceae bacterium | reverse complement strand
TGGCTCCGGACATTTTAAGGAAATTTTCCGCAATTTCAATTTCCTCTTCGGTCTTGCCGTCAATCTGGGTTACTACACCGATGGTAGGCTTTGCAAAAGTCATGCTGAACATCTGCGGAAGTCTTCCCATGGTGTTTCCGGCGTCGTGGACAAGAACAACTATGTCCGCGTCGCACGCCGCAACTATACACGCGCGCCAGAGACCGCTCTGGTCTATGTATTCCCCGGGAGTATCGATCGCATCATCGTGAACGATTATTTCCTGGGTTTTCTTGTATTCGATAACCTCGTTATGCATAGCCTGAAGGAGCGTGGTTTTGCCGACCCTTGAACGGCCCATCAGGATTATCTTGCGGGGTTTCTTTTCTTCTGCCATCAGCTTCTGGTGATTTTAACCGTGGAATATTTCATATCCTCGAAACGTTCGATAACCGCGCTGAGCGCAGAATCGACCGCGCCGATCTCACCAACAAAGACAACTGCTCCGGAGAAACGGTCGACGAATCCGAGTTTGATTCTCGCCGCTTTGGTGCAGATATCTGCAGCGATGATGGCGCTTTCAGAGGGTGTGATGGTGATGATGCCGATTGCCTCGGTAAACTCATCGGTGAGTCCGAGTTTTTTGTAGATCATTCTGTCCGGTTTGGAAATTCTGTGGGCAAGAGTGACCTGCTTTCCGGGAACGTACTCCTGTATTGAGCGAGGCGGCAAAGAGTATTCATTGTTCTGAGACATGCTATACTTCCTCCTGTTCCAAAACTATAGAGGTTAACTTAAAGGCGCACCTATAGACGCACTTCAAGTCCTATACAGCTATATTATACAGATGTTCGACCGATTTGTAAAGCCTATTATAGGAAAAATACTTAGAGAAAACAAAGTTTTTTTTGCATTTTGCTATTGACATTTTAGCGGTTTAAAGCGAATTTTGCGTTTTTGAGCACCTGTTTTTTCCATATGAGCACGTAAAAACAAATTGTAAATTTTTTGTGAATTTTTGAGCACGAGGATATACTTTAGAATATAAAAAGGAGAAGTTTTGCAACTTCCCCTTCATTTTTCGATATTTTCTGCAGTGCTCAAAAAGAAAATTCAATATTTTTTATGTGCTCAATACAAAAATCAAAGTATTTTTCATAAATTTCATCGCCTTTTGCAACTGTCGCTTCATCATCCGGACGACGGATAACCCCGGCGTAAACTTTGCCCACTCCGATATATCGTCCGTCTCCCCTTCTTCTGCAAAGAAGGTACATTGAAAACGCTCCGGAACGGGAAATGGATTCATAAAGACCGATATCGCTGCGTCTGATTTCGTCAAAAAACTCGTTTTGGGCGGAACGGGCAATTATGTGGTTCGGCATAAAAGTGCTCAGAACCCTGTCTGCGGTAAAAGCAAAAAGAATGCTGCGGTTGCGGGCTTCAAAATCGGAAGCACGGTTCTTTTCATAAGCAAAACCGCTTTGGTCCATAAGCGCTTTGGCAAAAAATCTTCCGATATCATGGGCTTTTTCAAGGTTTCCGTTTTCGCGCTCGTGGTTATAAAGCTTTGCCTCAACGTCACTTTCGTCGATTGGCTGAAGTCTTTTTCCAACGATTTTCATATCGCTGTCATCGGTTCCGTACATTTTTCCGCCTCCTTTTTTTGAAATAAGCAAAACGGGACAGAGCGCTTTGCACTCTGTCCCGAAAAATTATTTATTCAGCTCTTCTCTTACTTTCAGCAAAGCATCAAGAGCCTCGCCGGGAGTTGTGCAGGTTCCGAGCGGATGGGGATGGCTGCTGTAATAGCCGTGATAATCCGTTCCGCCAAGAGGAACAAGCCAATATTTTTTTATGATTTTCCGGATCTCTTCCCTGTCGCTTTCGCTGTTTGCGGGATGGGAAAGTTCAATTGCCTGAATTTTTCCTGCTTCCGCAAGTTCCCAGGCAAGTTCAAGAGAATCATATCTTCCCGGATGGGCAAGACAGCAGATTCCGCCGCTTTGGTTGATGATATCGGCCGCTTCTCTTACTTCAGGAAAATCCACTTTATAAGAAATCTCTCCGAAAGCCTTTCCGTAAAGATCGGAAAAAATAGCGTCGGTATAACCGCGCTCCATAAGTGCTCGGGCAACGTGCTGGCGATAGATGCACTGGGCATTTCCCGCGGCTCTGCGAACATCTTCAAAAGTTATGGGATAATGTTTCGAAATTTCTTCAATAACGCCTTTAATAGCCTCGTTGCGGTTCTTAAGGGTTCCGTTTATGAGTTTTTCAAGTTTTTCGGTCTTTTTCGGCATATAGCAAAGAAGATGAACGTTTCTTCCGGTTTTGGAATCGTAAGTGGAAACTTCAACACCGGGAATAACTTTAAGGCCTTTGCGTTTTCCAAGGTTAAAAGCGATCTGAGCTCCGGCCATGGTATCATGGTCGGTAACAGCAATAAAATCAAGCCCCGCATCGATTGCGTACTGAACAAGCATTTCCGGGCTTGTGGAACCGTCGGACATGGTGGTATGGCAATGCATATCTCCGATCATAATGCGAGACCCTCCTTTGCTACATAACATTACATCGTCATTATACACCCTAAGCGTTTTTTATTCAAGTGCAGCGCAGGAAAAAGCCTTGAAAAAATTTTAAAAAATTTTTAAAAATCCTATTGACAAACCTTCCGAAATTCGATATAATAGCCAAGCAGTCAAAAATGACTTGCGGGTTTAGCTCATCTGGTAGAGCGCGACCTTGCCAAGGTCGAGGTAGCGAGTTCGAGCCTCGTAACCCGCTCCAGAAAAAAGCTCATTCTTCGGAATGAGCTTTTTTGTTTATCTGAAACTTTTAAGGAAGGAATGGCAATGAAAGAAATATCTTTTGTAAGTGCTTCCGTTTTTGTGAC
>JAFOYK010000154.1 GCA_017424665.1 Oscillospiraceae bacterium | reverse complement strand
GGTTGTTTCTCCTTCCTGGTGCGGAATTGGCGGACATTTTGAAAAAGATGAACTTAATGATGCTAAAGCAGCGATGCTTCGTGAAATGAGTGAAGAAATCGGGCTTTTTGAGCACGACATTGAAAATCTTAAATTTAAATATGTTACTCTTCGCTGTAAAAACGGCGAAATTCGTCAAAATTATTATTTCTTTGCTGATTTAAAAGAAAATGCGGTGCTCAAAACGGATTGCAGCGAGGGAAAACTTGAGTGGGTCGATATGGATGACGTGCTCAAAAAGGAAATGCCCTTTACCGCAAAGGCGATGCTTGAGCATTATATGAGCACGGGAAGATTCGACGACAAAATCTACGGCGGAGTTACAACTTCAAACGGTGTTGTTTTTACGGAAATGGATGAATTTTAATGAATATTACTTTGAATAATGACATAAAAGGTAAGATTCTTGATATTGGCGGCGGTGGAGAAGGAATTATCGGCAGACTTTATAAAAACCGTGTTGTTGCCGTTGATAATAGTCAAAATGAACTTGATGAGGCACCGGATTGTTTTGAAAAACGTCTTATGGATGCGGAAAGTCTTGATTTTCCTGATTCTTCTTTTGATTCCGTAACGGCTTTTTATTCGTTTATGTTTATGAGCACGGAAACAAGAAAAAACGTTTCCGAAGAAATGGTCCGTGTGCTCAAAAAAGGCGGAGAAATCCATGTATGGGATGTAAATATTAAAAACGCCGAAAAAGATCCTTTTTGTATTGATTTGAAAATCTGTTTACCGGAGGAAGTAATTGAAACAACCTATGGCGTAATGGGTTTCGGATTTGAGCAATCATTAAAAAAAACTAAGGAGCTTTTTGAAAATCTCAATTTGATATGCGTTCTTGAAACAGAAAAGGAAAATAATTTTTATTTGAAATTTTTAAAATAAAAAAAAGCCCGCATCCGCGGGCTTTTTTATATGCTTTCCGGATCAATTTCAAGTGTTTTGCAAATTTTTATAACGGTATCGAAGGATGCTCCCGCGATTCCACGATCAAGAATGGTTGTGAGTGAAGAATAGGGGATATCCGCTTCAAAAGCAAATTTCCGCAGACTTACGAATTTATCAAGTATAAGGTTGCGTAATTTTTGTTCGCGGTTCATTTCGGTTCCTCCACAACAGTGAGGTAAATTCCTTCACTTTCAAAAGCAGCAAGATGCTCTTCCGAACAGTTCCAGTCGGTGACGATATAATCAAAAATGTTTGCATCGCAAACTTTTATGAAAGAATCAACGCCGATTTTGTGGCTTGAAAGAAGAAGACAGCATTTTCGGCTGTTTGCAATTACGGCGCGTTGGAAAGAAGCGGTTTCGTCTGTGCCGTTTGTAAGACCGGATTCAAGAGTTAAACCTGAACCTGTGATGAAACAAAGGTCAAAATGCATTCTTTTTATAAATTCCGTTGCAAGACTGTCAACAAGAGAACCGCTTTGACGCATTTTCCCTCCGACAACGTAAACATCGGCATTTTTGAAAGACCGGAGACCCTTTGCAATATCGATGTTGTTGACTACAACAGTAAAGTGCAGATTTTCCGGAATAAAAGACAGCATTATGTATCCAAAAGAACCTCCGGTGAGATAAATTACATCACCTTCCCGGATAAGTTTTGCGGCTTCCTTCGCGATTTCCCGGTAATTATCAAAAACCTCCATTTTTTCAAGGTCACGGTCCGGAGAAGGACGTACGCAGACCTGCTGAAGGGCGATTGCGCCGCCGTGGGTGCGTTTGCAAAAACCTTCCTGCTCGAGAATACGCAGGTCACGCCTTGCGGATTCGTCGGAAATTTTATATTTTTCGGTAATTTCAAAAACGGAGATTTTACCGTTTTTTTCAATCACTTCAGCAATTTCCTTTCGCCTTTCTTCCATAAACATATAATCACTTCCAAATCAGAATATTAATCGCTACCGATATAAATGTTATACCACATAATCGGAAACAAATCAACGAAAACGGTAAACGAGATTGAGTATATTTTTGTCGACAAATTTTGCTTTTCTAAACAAAAATATTCGGATATTCTAAAAAAGAATATATTTGTTCATAATTTTATTGTATAATAAATTTATCAAAAATTTTTACAAAATTTTTGCTTTTTGTGCAACAAAAAGGCGATTTTTTCTCACTAATATAATGATAGCCATGATTGGTGGTGTGGTTATGAAAGTTGATAATGAATTGGTTATTAAAGCGTCAAAAGGCGACAGGAACGCTTTTTCCGACATTTATCATTCCTGCTATAAAGATTTATATAAATTTGCTCTCTATACCATCGGAGATTCCGAAAATGCATCCGACGTTGTTGCGGATACATTTGTTGAAATCTGGAAAGGTATAGGTAAGCTTCGCGATGCGGATTCTTTTTCTTCCTGGGCATTCCGAATTCTGAGTGTTCGCTGCAAGAAAGAAATTTCAAATATAATAAAGCGCCGCGGAGAATATAATTTTGACGATCTTATTGAAACCCCTTTGCCGGGTTCGGAAAATATGGAGGAAGATATTGCGGAGGGAGCAAGCCTTGCTTCGGCGCTTTCAAAACTTGAAGGAGAAGAAAGAATGATAGTTGTTCTTTCGGTGCTCCACGGTTACACAAATAAAGAAATTGCCGAAATGATAGGCAAGCCGCAAGGTACGGTAAGTTCTAAACTTCACCGTACATACGCTAAATTAAGAGAGATGTTGGGAGGTGAGAACAATGGCTGAGCATGACGAAAAACTTTTTGAGCACGAATTTGCGGAAAAACTTCGCAAGTTTGACGATAACATTATAATTCCGGAAATTCCCGATGCTCAAAGCATTTTTGACAGAGCCGAAAGTGAAAAAGCGAAAGTTATTCCTTTTAAAAAATATTCAAGATATATCGCGGCAGCGGCTGCTGTTGTTCTTATCTGTGTTTCAATTCCGCTTCTTTCTCCTGCATTGAGTGCTGAAATGGCTCCGCAGGAACCGATGGAAGCACCAAAATCGTTTAACAATATGGCGGATGCCGTCAGCGACACGGTAGTTGCAGAAGAACCTTGCGAAGCATTTCCCGAAGAAGAAAATTTCTATCTGGAAAATAGTATTACCGAAAGCGAAAATCCCGTTAATGAACCGTTTGACGGAACAGCTGAAAAGGACGCAGAAAGTGTTTCCAAAACAGAAAATGCTCTTGAAGAAATGCTCTTTGAATTTTTCAACAGCACTGTTTCTGATGAACTTAAAGACAGTTCCGCTGCATCAAGTTCCGATGCAAACCCTTCAACCGGCGGTTCCGGAACAAACCCCGAAGTTGGGGGTGCAGGTGATTCAGAAAGGGATTTGAAGCTTGAATATAGAGAAAATGGCGAGCTTTCGCTGCTTTACGAAAAAATAAATAAAAAACGAAGCATAGAAATTGTTGTTGAGGAAGATTCCGCTTCCGTAATGCTTTTCGATACTTCCGCCGGTGACGAAGTAATTTCCGCTTTCTGGGTGGAAGGCGCTTATCAGTTTACCCAGCCGGGAGAAGAATCTTATGTGATTTATCTTTCAAAAAAAATCACCGAGGAAGATTTTGAATCCAAAAACTATATTCCAATGGCCGGAGACCAGGTCAACGGAACTTATTTCGTTTCCGATGAGAATATAAGCCTTCCGAGAAAGGTAAGATACGGTGAATATTTTATCATCGTTGAAATTGACCTTAAAACCGGAGATTATAAGATTTATGCGAACCTGAGGTAAAAAAGTGATTTTTGTGAAAAAGATTTTTGTTTTGTTTCTTGCAATCTGCCTTTGTTTTGGCGGATGCGTTTCGACCGAACCGCAAATCGATCCGAACCTTATAAAAATCGAAATCACTTACAGCGATTCCAAAAACGTAACTTTCGACGTTATAAACAACTCGAAAGACGGAATCGAATTCGGAAGCGAATATCATATCGAATATCTCGACGGAGAAGAGTGGAGTCCCCTTGAGGAAAGGACCGAAACTTTTTTCACCATGATAGCTTATATGCTTGCTTCCGGCGAAAAAATGAATTTCAGCTTTGATATTGCCGCAAGATACGGCGAACTTTCAGACGGAACATACCGAATTGCAAAAACTTTTACTCTTCTCAATGAAGACGGAATTCCATGCGGAAGCCAGATGGCTTACGGCGAATTTGAAGTTTGAACATTTGAGAGGTGAAATAAAATGAAGAAAATCACCCTTGTTTTGTTGGCGCTTCTTTTGTTCTGTTCCTGTGGTGCAAACGGAAGACATTGCGATGTTCCGCTTCCTCCGCCGGAACTTTCCGAAATTTCCGGGAAGGGAATAACCGTTACGGAAAGTTTTGCCGCAGGAAAAACCGAGGAGATTTCCGAAAAATTCATCATTCAAAAATGGGAAAACGAAAGCTGGGTTTTGGTAAAACCTTTTGATGAAAACAAAGAAACAGCGGTTTCTTATTTTGCGAAAGAAGGCGAAGTTTCGGAATTCAGAATCGATTTCACGGAATTTTACGGCGAACTTCCTAAAGGAAAATACCGCCTTGTTCTCGGTTTTGTCGAACCGGAAGAAAGCGGAAAATTTAAAAACATAGGCTATTCAAAAATTGAATTTGAAATCGAATAAAAAGTGCCCGTAAAACGGGCGCTTTTTTTATATTATTAATATAATATTAATTGAAAAACGCCGGGAAAAGTTATATAATATATCTTGGAATTTTATGTACCGGAGGAAGAAATGGCAAAGAAACGCGAAGAATACGGAAACGAAAGTATACAGACTTTAAAAGGCGCCGAAAGGGTAAGAAAACGCCCTGCGGTTATTTTCGGTTCCGACGGAATCGAAGGCTGCGAACACGCCGCCTTTGAAATTATCTCAAACTCCATAGACGAAGCAAGAGCCGGTTACGGCGAAAAAATAATCGTCACCAGATATAACGACGGTTCCACCGAGGTCGAAGACTTCGGCCGCGGATGCCCGGTTGACTGGAACAATAACGAACAGCGCTATAACTGGGAACTTCTTTTCTGCGAACTTTATGCGGGCGGAAAATATGAAAGCGCAAGCGATTATGAATTTTCCCTTGGCCTTAACGGACTTGGCCTTTGCGCAACCCAGTATTCCTCCGAATGGATGGATGCGGAAATCTGCCGCGACGGTTTTATCTATAAGCTCCATTTTGAAAAAGGCGAAAACGTCGGCGGACTTCATAAGGAAGAAACCACAAAACGCAAAACCGGTTCCAAAATCCGCTGGAAACCCGATAACGACGTTTTCACCGATATCGCGATTCCGATCGAATGGTATCAGGAAGTTATCAAGCGCCAGGCGGTAGTAAACTCCGGAATAATCTTTGTTCTCCGCGATCAGAAAATCACCGGCGGATTCGAAACTTATGAATACACTTACGAAAACGGAATAAGCGACTACGTTAAAGAAATCGCCGGAACCGAAGCGGTTCTTACCGGAACCCAGTTCTGGCAGGGAGAAAGAACCGGCCGCGACCGCGAAGATAAACCGGAATATAAAGTAAAAATGCAGATTGCCTGCTGCTTCTCCAACAAAGTTAAGGCAATCGAATATTACCACAACTCCAGCCATCTTGAACACGGCGGCTCTCCGGAAAAAGCGGTAAAATCCGCCTTTGTAAGCCAGATAGACACCTATCTTAAAGCAAACAACAAATATCTTAAAAACGAGAGCAAAATAAACTTCCAGGACGTTGAGGATTGCCTTATCCTTGTTTCCTCTTCGTTCTCGAGCCAGACTTCTTACGAAAACCAGACAAAAAAAGCTATCACCAACAAATTCATCGCTGAAGCGATGACCGAATTCTTAAAGCACCAGCTTGAAGTTTTCTTCATCGAAAATCCGGACGACGCCGTAAGAGTTGCGGAACAGGTCCTTATCAACAAACGCAGCCGCGAAAACGCTGAAAAGACCCGCCAGAACCTTAAAAAGAAACTTACCGCAACAATGGATATGACCAACCGTGTCCAGAAATTTGTCGATTGCCGAACCAAAGACACAAGCCGCCGCGAAATCTATATCGTAGAGGGCGACTCCGCATTGGGCGCATGTAAACAGGGCCGAGATTCCGAATTCCAGGCAATAATGCCGGTTCGAGGAAAAATTCTCAACTGTCTTAAAGCGGATTACGATAAAATTTTCAAAAGCGATATCATCACCGACCTTCTTAAAGTTCTCGGTTGCGGCGTTGAAGTAAAAAGCAAGGCGAACAAAGAACTTTCTTCCTTCGATATTGAAAACCTTCGTTGGAACAAAGTTGTAATCTGTACCGATGCTGACGTCGACGGTTATCAGATCCGTACTCTTATCCTTACAATGCTTTACCGCCTTACTCCGACCCTTATCGAAGAAGGCTATGTCTATATTGCGGAATCTCCGCTTTATGAAATCACCTGCAAGGAAGATACCTATTTTGCATATACCGAAGACGAAAAAGCAAGGATCGTTGAAAAACTCGGAAAAGCAAAATATACCGTCCAGCGCTCCAAAGGTCTTGGTGAAAACGAACCGGATATGATGTGGCTCACCACCATGAATCCGGAAACCAGAAGACTCATCAAGGTAACCCCCAGCGAAGCCGCCGCAACCGCTGAAATGTTCGACCTTCTTCTCGGCGATAACCTTCAGGGAAGAAAAGATTTCATCGCAACAAACGGCTATCTCTATCTCGACGATATGGATCTTTCCTAAAAAAGCGCCCCTTGTCAAAGGGGAGAGGGCCACGAAGTGGCGAGGGGATTCATTCACAAAATTACGAAAGGGGCTTTATTATGTTCGCAAAAATAGCAATTGATAAAGCCGCTTTCGGCTTTGATAAACTTTTTGATTATTCCGTTCCGGCGGAATTTTCCGAAAAAATAAAACCCGGCTGCAGAGTTATGGTCCCTTTCGGAGCGGGCGAAAAAAAACGCCAGGGAATGGTTTTCTCCCTTTCCGAAAAACCGGAAGGCGACCCGAACAAAGTTAAGGAAATCGCTTTTCTTCTTGATGAAGAACCGGTTGTTTCCGAAGAACTTACCGAACTTGCAAAATATCTTGCGGCAACAACTTTTTGCCCACTTTTCGAGGCTGTTAAAGCAATGCTCCCGCCCGGGCTCAATTTCAAACCCGTTTATAAATATTTCGCAAACGGTGAATCCGAAAACGAAGAGGAACAGCG
>JAFOYK010000164.1 GCA_017424665.1 Oscillospiraceae bacterium | reverse complement strand
GTTGCTCAGGAACCCGTTTCCCTTGAAACTCCTATCGGCGAGGAAGAGGACAGCCATCTTGGCGACTTCATTCCCGATGACGACGCACCGGCACCGGCAGACGCAGCTTCCCACACTCTTCTTAAAGAGCAGCTTGGCGACGTTCTTAAAACCCTTACCCCCAGAGAAGAAAAAGTTCTTCGTCTCCGTTTCGGTCTTGATGACGGCCGCCCCAGAACCCTTGAGGAAGTTGGTAAGGAATTCAACGTAACCCGTGAACGTATCCGTCAGATCGAAGCAAAAGCTCTTCGCAAGCTCCGTCACCCCAGCAGAAGCAAAAAACTCAAAGACTTCATCGACTGATAAGGCTTCTCCAATGTAAAAACCTCCTCGGAGGAGGAGGTGGCATTTCCGCAAGGAAATGACGGAGGAGGGATTATTAAGAATGTGGAGCGCAAACATATATTTTGTCGGAGATTATCCCTCCCCAGTCTGCTTCGCAGACAGCCCTTGCTCGCCGCAGACGGCAGACCCCTCTGTTTCGCTTCGCTCAACATCTCCCCTAACAGGGGAGTCTCCTCTGAGGGGCCGGAAACTATGACATAAAATCTTCAAGAAGAGATTCAAGTTCGCTTTCCGATGAAACGAAAATTCCTTCGGAAAGGCGGCTTTGGTCTTCCTTCGGAAGATTTCTTACGTAAAAATCGTAAACTTTGTTCGGATAGAGGCTTTCGCCCTTGAAAAGGGCGAGCCTTCCTTCGAAAACGCCGAGAACGGCTTTTTCGGTTTCGGCTTTTTCCGGCACGGAAATTTCGGTTTTTACCGGAACTTCGTTTTCCTTCGGTTTAAAATGATTTTCCAGAGCGTAAAAGCCGAAAACAATGCTTCCGGTGAGCAAAAGGGCGGCAACGGTTGCCGCAAAACTGTGTTCCAAACAAAAAACCCCTTTCCGTTTTGTTCCAATCTGTATTTTTAACAGGTTGTTCACCAAATAATCATTTGGTGAGGTATAATATATTTAAAACGAAAGTCCATTTAAAGGACTCATTCTCCGAAAAAAGGAGGACGGATAAATGCAATTTAAAAAGAACGGCGGCGAACCGAACGATAAGCCACTTTGGCTCAAAATCTTAAAAGGATTTTTGCGCTTTTTCGCAAGAGCTTTAGTAACGGTGTTTTCCGTTATCATTATAAGCGGATGTATCATCGGTTGTGTTCTTGCAACGGTAATTCTCGGAATGGTCGATGACGCGGACGTTGTTGACCTTGACCAGCTTGAACTCAGCTACACAACCATAATTTACACCAAAGACCCCGAAACCGGAGTTTACGTTGACGACACCAAACTTTACGGCGAAAGCGGCAAGCTTATCTGGGCGGATTATGAACAGTTCCCGGATTATCTTATCGACACCGTTGTTGCGGCGGAGGACAAACGTTTCTGGCAGCACCAGGGTGTTGACTTTGCCCGAACCATTCAGGCAACCCTCAGCTTCCTTACCGGCGGCGACAGCGGCGGCGGTTCCACCATTACCCAGCAGCTTATCAAAAACGTCACCGGCGCCGACGAAGTCAGAATCGACCGTAAGGTTAAGGAAATTTTCAACGCTCTTGCTCTTGAAAAGAAATATTCCAAACAGCAGATCCTTGAAGCTTACCTTAACGTAATCGCTCTTGGCTATAACACAAAGGGCGTTCAGGCGGCGGCGAACATGTATTACAACAAGGATGTTTCCGAACTTACCCTTACGGAATGTGCCGGACTTATCGCCATCACCAACAACCCCAGTATTTATGAACCTTTCGGCCACCCGGAAAACAACAAAGAGCGCCGCGAATATATCTATTCCGAAATGCTCGAAGTCGGCTATATCAGCCGCGAGGAATATGACGTTCTCCGCGAAGCCGATATCCTTACTTCCAAAGGCCAGGTAACCGGAAAAGAATCCGGAAAATATACTTCCTGGTTCATCGATTACGTAATCGACGAAGTTATCAGCGACCTTATGGACGAATACGGCTGGGATTACCAAACCGCGCAATATAACCTTTATAACGGCGGTTACAGAATTTACACCACCGTTGATAACAGAATCCAGAACATTGTTGAGGATTATTACGAAAACCCGGACGGCTTCCCGAAAGTTAGAAACGAAGTTCAGCCGGATTCCGCTTTCGTAATTCTTAACTATGACGCCGAAGTTGTCGCTATCGTTGGCGGCAAAGGCGAAAAAACCGGTTCCCGCCTTTTCAACATTGCGGCACACGGCAAACGCCACATCGGTTCCACCATCAAGCCAATTTCTTCCTATGCTCTCGGAATTGAAAACGACCTTATAACCTTCTCCACCGTTATCACCGACGAACCGATTTATAAAGCCGGCGAAACCTTGGGAAGCACCACCTTCAAGGCGGATTGGCCTATCAACTATTTCGAAGGATATATGGGAGATGTAACTGTCCGAACTGCAGTTGCCCGTTCCATCAACACCATTCCGGTAAAACTCGTTACCCTTCTTACCCCCAGAACGGTTTTCGATTTCCTTACCCAGAAACTTCACATCACCACCCTTGTTGACCCCGGCGCCAACAACGACGTTGCCGTTGCGCCGATGGCTCTCGGTTCCTTCACCCAGGGCGTTTCCCCCATTGAACTTGCGGGCGCTTACCAGATGATCGGTAACGGCGGACTTTATATTGAGCCCCATTCCTACACCAAAGTTCTTGACAGCGAAGGCGCGGTCGTTCTTACCGCAAACACCGCTCCGGAACGCGTTATTTCCGCGGAAACTTCCATGATCCTTAACAAACTTTGCCAGGAAGTTGTTTACGGCCAATACGGTACCGCAAACTCCACCGCCCAGATCCCCGGTTTCACCGTTGCGGGTAAAACCGGTTCCGCTTCCGACAACACCGACCTTTGGTTCGTTGGAATGACCCCCCAATATCTCGGCGTTTGCTGGCTCGGCTATTCCGAAGGAATGAAAGAGATCAAATACAGCACCTACCCCACCCCCATAATCTGGCAGGCAATTATGAAACAGGTTATGGTTGGTGAAGACCCTAACGTTAAGTTC
>JAFOYK010000128.1 GCA_017424665.1 Oscillospiraceae bacterium | reverse complement strand
TTCCATTTTGATTCAATGTTTTCCGGGGAAAGCTTTTTATAATTTTCTTTAAAACAGTTCGGCCTGAATTTCTTAAAGTTTGAAGATGAATAAAGCATTCCTTCGGCAAAACCGGTTATGAAGGAAACGGTGCGGTTTCGGTGGATTTTTACAGGTGATTTAAGCTTTTCAGGAAAATCGAAACCGAGGGATTTAAGACGGCGTTTAAGGTGTTCTTCCTCGGAAGGTTTAAATTCGAGATAGATCGTTTCATAGCGGTTTAAAAGCTGGTTAAGGTTCATTTTTCTGCTCCTTTTGATAAATTCCATAAAGGCGCAAAAAAAGACCCATCGTTACCGATGGGGCTTCTTTTTCAACAACAAAACAAAAAAAGGAAGTAACCATCGGTCAGGCATTAGCACCTTGCCTTTCGGCAGGTTGCTGTGCGGTCGAAGAGCCTGTCTCTCGCGCACTCTTTATGGTGATTTTATTATAGCATTTTTAAAAATTAACGCAAGGCCGAAAACGCACCGACAAAATTACTCTTTTTCAATTATAACAGCGGTGCCGTTTGCGCTGGCGATAAGAATGGATTCAACGGTGGTAAGTTCAAAACTAACGCCGATAACCGCGTTTGCGCCAAGTTTTTTGCAATTTTCGATAAGCTTTGCAAGAGCAACATCTTTCGCAAGGCGGATTTTATTGGTAAGACCGGGGCTTTCGGTTCCGTACATATCATATAATGCGGCTGTGAAATCGGTGATGAGCCCTGTTCCAAGGGCAGTTTCACCGCCGGTAACCCCAAGATATGCTTTGATTTTTGCGTTTTCAAAACCAAACCCGGTTGTGGAAGGAAAGCCTTTAATCTCATCAATCAGTGCATCATAATTTTTAAAATCGTTTTCGCATTTGCTCTGTTCTTCAAGAATTTCTTTCCTTACTTCATCAAAATTCTTTTCGGAGATTTCAAGTCTTTTTTTGCAAACCTTGCAAACCTCGTGTTTTTCAAAAGAGGTTTTTGGATAAAGGGAAGAAAATTCTCTTCCGCAAACTTCGCAGTTTTTTGCCATTGAAAAAACTCCTTTCGGGTGATTTCCTGATTTCATTATAGGAGGACGCGGAAAAATTGTCAACAAATATTCCTGCTTGGAATAAAAACGGTGGACAGTCTGGCTTTTTGGTGCTAAAATGTTTACAGATGATAATAAATTCTTTTAAAAATACGGAGAGTAAATAATGTTCGGAATAAAAAACCTTATGACAGATATCGGCGGGGCGAAAATTCCCTGCGCGGTTTTCGGAAAAGGGAAGAGAAACCTTATAATTCTTCCGGGTTTGGGCGATGGTTTGACCACCGTTAAGGGAAAAGCTCTTCCGATGGCGCTGATGTATCGGGAATTTATGAAGGATTTCACGGTCTATATGATGAGCCGCAGAGAGCCTTTGCCGGAGAGCTTTTCCACCAAAGACATGGCGGCGGATATCGCCCGCTTTATGGAAAAACAGGGTATTGAAAAGGCGAGCGTTTTGGGCGTTTCCATGGGCGGAATGATTGCCCAGCATTTTGCCTCGGATTTTCCTGAGAAAACCGAAAAGCTCATCCTTGTTGTAACCGCGCCCAAAGCTAACGAAATTATGGAAAACTGCATTTCGGAATGGGCGGAACAGGCGGAAAAAGGCGAAGGCGCAAAGCTTATGGAAAGCAACGTTCGGAATATGTATTCCGATGAATATTACCGCAAAAACCGCTGGCTTACGCCGATAATCGGAAAAATTTCCATTCCGAAAGACTGTTCAAGGTTTTTGAGCATGGCAAAAGCATGCCTTGAGCACGATGCTTTTTCGGTGCTCAAAGACATAAAAGCACCCACTTTGATAATTGGCGGAACCGAAGACAGAACCGTTGGCGCAGAAGCTTCAAAAATTCTTGCGGCGGAAATTCCCGGGGCGGAGATTTTTATGTACCCGGAACTTCGCCACGCTGTTTACGAGGAAGCGCCGGATTTTAACAAAAGGGTTCTGGAATTTCTTAAAAAATAAAAAAGGCCTGCGGAAAAACCGCAGGCTTTTTTACTGTTTATATTCCCATCAGGTCTGAATTTTTGTTTTCAAGTTTCCGGAAAAGTTTTATAAGAACAATAACAGCCGCGGCGGAAAGAATAAGTTCCGCAAGGAATTGGGAATAGGGAAGCCCGAAAACGGAAAAACGGCTGTAAAGAATAAGGATAAAGGGAATTTCAAGGATGATTTTACGGGCAATTGCAAAGAAGAGAGAAAGTTTTCCCATTCCGCATGCCTGGTAAACGCCGACTCCGATGAAATCCACCGCAAGGAAAACCATTGCAAGAGAAAATCCGCGAAGAAAAACACCGCCAAGTTCGATTATATCGGAATTTTTCATAAAGAAGCCGATGATGTTTTCGGAAAAGGCGAAATAGCCAAGGGTAACAAAAGAAAGGAAAACAGCGGTGACCGACATTGTGAAAACAAGCGCTTTTTTCATTCGCTTAATGTTTCCGCAGGCGAAGTTATAACCGATAAGCGGCATGATTCCCTGGGAAACGCCAAGAGCAACGTAGAAGGGGATCTGGTTGACCTTTTGGGCAATTCCCATTGCGGCAACGGCAATTTCGCCGGAAGCAGCGGTAAGGTTGTTGAAAAGGGTCATTCCCACAACGTTAAGAAGGTTCTGGATCGAAGCGGGAATTCCGACTCCGCAAACTTCGGAAACGATTTTTTTATCGAAGCAAAAATATTTTGGGTTTACGCAAACAAAAGTTTTTCCGCGTTTAATAAAAATCACAACAAGGAAATAGATGCAGGAAAAAATGTTCGCAATAAGAGTTGCGAAACCTGCGCCGGCGGCGCCCATTCCAAGGCCGAAAGGAATTGTTTCGGCGGGAAGAATGAAAAACGGATCGAGAATTATGTTAAGAACACATCCGCCGGTAAGTCCGATGCTGGCATGGACCGAAGAACCTTCCGCACGGAAAAGATAGGCGGTTACCATAGACGTTATTGAAGGAACCGCGCCGCAGATAACAGTGTAAAAAACATAGTCTTTTGTTGCGGAAAAGGTGATTTCATCCGCGCCAAGAAGTTCAAGAAGCGGAAAACTGAAAATTTTGCAAAGAACGGAAAAAAGAATTCCGCAAAAAACCGCGCACCAAAATCCAAAGGCACAGCTTTTTTTAACGGATTCAAAATCCTGTTTTCCAAGCGAGCGGCTCATCAGGCTTGAACTTCCGACGCCGAAAAGATTGTTTACCGCGTTGAAGGCAAGAAGAAGCGGCGCCGCAAGGGTAACCGCCGAATTCTGGACCGGATCGTTAAGCATTCCCACAAAGAATGTGTCCGCAAGATTATAGATTATCATAACAAGGGAAGAAAGCACCGCCGGAAGGGAAAGGGCAAGGGCCGATTTCGGAATTGGGGCGCTTTCAAAAATTTCTGTTTTACTTATTGCCATAAAAAAACCTCGTAACGAAAAAATAAAGAGCCGAAAGGCTCCTTTTTGATAAAACTATTTTAGCACAAAAGCGGATTTAAGTAAAGTAGGGCGGGGGCTTGCTCCCGCCGAAAAAGTATTCCCGGAGAGGAAGCCTCCCTTGCCTAAAGGGAGGTGGATTTTTGTTTGCAAAGCAAACAAAAAGACGGAGGGATTCATTCTCAACGGGCATACACAGGTGATAATATATCGATTTGCCCCTTTTTAATCTTCGCTAAGTTTATATGCGTTGTTATCAACGTAGATGCACATTTTGTTGTAAAAATAAAGGTAGAGAACAAGAGCAAGGAAAAAATCCGCAAGAAAAAGGAGAAGGTTTGCAAGACAACCGAAAACCGCAACAGCAAAAACGATTATTCCCCAAAAGAAAAACCAGCTTTTGTTTTCCCGCTTCCAGTTTTGGCGCCAGAAATCCGCCCTTTCTTTCGGGGTGAAAGGGTCGGGGGTTTTCTCCGGCTTTTTGGCGGAAAGTCTTTCTCCGTCCAAAAGTTCTTCGATGGAAACGGAAAATTC
>JAFOYK010000065.1 GCA_017424665.1 Oscillospiraceae bacterium | reverse complement strand
TTCAACGTATCCGTATTTGTTGCAGACATAAACTTCAACGTTGCATGTTTCCGGGGTTTCAAAAACGGATTTTGTTTCGCTTTGAATCTGAATTCCGCCGAACATAAAAAGTTTTGCTTTTTTCATTTCGTTTTTGCATTTTATGCATTCCATAAAAATTCCTCTTTTCCGGTGAAATCTGTTTCAATTATAGTTTTGAAAAATTTTGCTGTCAATGTTTTGTTTTAAAAAGAAACTGTTGCCGAAATTTAAATTTTTGTTGACACATCAAATTTGTGGTGGTACTATCAAAATGTATAATAATAAAAGGAAAGCAGGTGCGATGCGTGGCAAAATTCACCGATGAATTCGGCAGTATGGTTTTTAATAAGGACGTCATGCGACAGAGACTTTCTCCCGAAGTTTTCGCAAGGATCGAAGATATAATCGATAACGGCGGCGAGATGGATTCTGAAATTGCCAATGCCGTTGCGGAAGCAATGATGAACTGGGCCATCGAAAAAGGCGCGACCCATTATACCCATTGGTTCCAGCCTATGACCGGTCTTTCCGCAGAAAAGCACGACAGCTTTATCCAGCCGGACGGAGTTGGCGGAGTTGGTCTTGATTTCCGCGGAAAACACCTTATCAAAGGCGAGCCGGACGCTTCCAGCTTTCCTTCCGGCGGACTTCGCGCAACTTTTGAAGCAAGGGGCTACACCGCCTGGGACCCAACATCCTTTGCTTTTGTAAAGGACGGTTCTCTTTGCATTCCCACCGTTTTCTGCTCTTACAGCGGCGAAGTTCTTGACAAAAAAACACCCCTTCTCCGTTCCACCGAAGCAGTCTGCAAAGAAGCCCTTCGTGTTGTCCATCTTTTTGGTGACACCGAAGCAAAAAGAGTTTTCGCAACCGCCGGCGCGGAACAGGAATATTTCCTTCTTGACAGAAAACAGTATAAAAAACGCAAAGACCTTGTTATAACCGGAAGAACCCTTTTCGGTGCTCCGCCGCCAAAAGGTCAGGAGATGGAGGATCATTATTTCGGAAACCTTCGTCCGAGAGTTGCCGCTTTCATGAAAGACCTTGATGAGGAACTTTGGAAACTTGGCGTTTACGCAAAAACCAAACATAACGAAGCGGCTCCCAGCCAGCACGAACTTGCTCCCGGTTACTGCAGAGTTAACCTTGCCACCGACCACAACCAGCTCACCATGGAAATTATGAAAAAGGTTGCGGAAAAACATGACCTTGCCTGCCTTCTTCATGAAAAACCTTTCCGCGGGGTTAACGGAAGCGGTAAGCACGACAACTGGTCCCTTACCACCGACACCGGCCACAACCTTTTCAGCCCCGGCAAAGAACCGGAAACCAACAAACAGTTCCAGCTCTTTATGTGCGCTGTAATCCGCGCGGTTGATGAAAACCAGGATCTTCTCAGAATTTCCGTTGCAACCGCAGGAAACGACCGTCGCCTTGGCGGAAGCGAAGCGCCCCCCGCAATCATCTCCATGTTCCTTGGCGATTATATCACCAACATTCTCACTTCCGTTGAGGAAGGCCACGGCTCAAAAGAATGGAACGCGGAAAAAATGGAAACCGGCGTTGCTTCCGTTCCGGAATTCATGAAAGATAAATCCGACCGAAACAGAACTTCTCCTTTTGCTTTCACCGGTAATAAATTCGAGTTCCGTATGCCCGGTTCCAGCATTTCCATCGCCTGCCCGAACGTAATGCTCAACACCGGCGTTGCGGACGTTCTCCGCAACTTTGCGGACAGGCTTGAAAATGCCGAAGATTTCGATTCCGGAGTTAATGCGCTTATCGCCGAAACCATGCGCGACCACAAACGCATAATTTTCAACGGAAACAACTATACCGACGAATGGGTGGAAGAAGCAAAAAGACGCGGACTTTGCAATTTCAGAAACGCTGTCGATGCTCTCGAGCATTATCCGGATAAAAAGAACATTGAACTTTTTGCCCGCCATAAAATTTTTACCGAAAGCGAAGTCCGTTCCCGTCAGGAAATTCAGTTTGAAAACTACAGCAAGGTGGAAATAATCGAAGCTCTCACCATGATCGATATGGTAAGAAAAGATATCATGCCTGCCTGCATCAAATTTGAAAAAGTTCTTGCGGAAACCGCCGTTGCGAAAAAGACCATCGGAATCGATGTTTCCGAAAGCACCGAAGTCGATTTCATCAAAAAGATCGACGGACTTATCAAGGAACTTGAGCGCAGAGTTGAAATTGTTGAAGAACGCAGCGCAAAAGCGAAAACCATCAAAGAGATTCATCCCCAGGCAAGATATGTCTGCGACGAACTTTATCCCACCCTTCACGAACTTCGTGAAGTTGCGGATGAACTTGAAGTTATTGTCGGCGATGAATATTGGCCCTTCCCGGCATACCGCGATCTTCTTTTCAGCGTTTGAACCAAAACAAAAAAGCACCCCGAGGGGTGCTTTTTTTATTCTGAAATTATGCATTTTGTGTAAACAGTATAGGAACCTTCTTTCCAGTAATGAAGGGTTGCAACATAAATTTCGGAAAGGTCATCGGGGTTTATAAAAACTTCTTTTCCGTCAACGCTGTTTCCGAAAGCATCCTGGCGGCAGTTTGTTTCAAAATCGTTTTGAGGAAGATTATCGATTTTGATATATTTGAGTTTTCCGGCGGAAACAAATCCTTCCGGAAGTTCCTTTGTGGAAAAATCTTCGCCTTTTTGGAAACTTAATTCATAAAGGTTTCCGCCATAGAAAAGAAGGCTGTCGTAACCGGATCGGTTCGGCTCGGTGACCATTTTTTCACAGACGAAGCGGAAGCTTCCGCCTTTTGCCCATTCGGGAGAATCCGCAAGGACATAAACGGTGGCATTCGTTTTGTCGCCGGCAAAAACTTTTCCGGAAATTTCGGTTCCGCTTTTAATTTCAAAATTTTTCAAAGGTTCCGAATCCCCGACAAAAACCGTTTCTCCGATTTCGGAAAATCCTTCGGGTATAATGCCGCCGCTGAAATACTCCCCGTAATAATATTTTCCCCCATTCACCATTATAACCGGTCTTATGTTTCCAAAATTCGCCCATGGGCCTTCATAACGGTGACCGTTGGCGCTTGCACAGGCGGAAATGGAAAATATCATAACGAAAGCAAGCAAAATTAAAAACAGTTTTTTCACAACTTCACCTCCGAAAAAATGGGTTTCACATATATAGTGCGAAAAAAACAGCTTTTTGCTGCAAAAAGCGGCGAAAAAAATTCCGCCGCAATTTTTTATTTTTCAACCCAGCCGCAGGCTCTTCCGACCGCGCGCTTCCATTGGTTATAATCTTTTTCCGCGTCCGCCGCGGGTCTTTCCGGATAGAAAGTTCTTTCGCTTTCGTGGGCGGAAGAAATTTCATCAAGACTTTCCCAAACTCCGGCATAAAGTCCCGCAAGGGCGGCTGCGCCGAAGGCGGTTGTTTCAACAACTTTCGGGCGCTCAACGGGAATTCGGAGAAGGTCGGACTGAATCTGCATCATAAGGTTGCTTACAGAAGCGCCTCCGTCAACATGGAGAACGGCAATTTCGCAATCCGCGTCGCTTCGCATGGCGTTCATCATATCCGTTACCTGATAGGCGATTCCTTCAAGGGCGGCCCTTGCGATATGCGCCTTGGTTGTTCCGCGGGTGATTCCGAGAAGTGCGCCGCGGGCATACATATCCCAATGAGGCGCGCCAAGACCGGTGAACGCGGGAACAAGGATAACGCCGCCGGAATCCGGAACGGATTCCGCAAGGGGATTGACTTCCGGGGCGGAATCGATAATTCCGAGCCCGTCGCGGAGCCACTGAATAGTTGAACCGCCGTTGAAAACGCTTCCTTCAAGAGCATAGGTGGTCTTTCCGCCAATGCTCCAGGCAACGGTTGTAACAAGGCCGGAATTTGAAACAACGGGTTTTTCGCCAACGTTCATAAGGGTGAAACAGCCGGTGCCGTATGTATTTTTTGCGGAACCGATTTCGAAACAGCCCTGGCCGAAAAGTGCGGCCTGCTGGTCGCCGGCGGCACCGCAAACAGGAACCCCCGCAAGAGATTCGAGCCCGGGAATGTTTTCGTCAACAACACCGTAAAGTTCGGAGTTCTGAACGGGTTTCGGAAGCATGCACATCGGAATTCCGAGCATTTCACAAAGTTCTTCGTCCCATTTAAGGGTGTGGATGTTGAAAAGCATTGTTCTTGAAGCGTTGGAATAATCCGTAACGTGGGCCTTTCCGCCGGTAAGCTTCCAGATAAGCCAGGTTTCAACCGTTCCGAAAAGAAGTTCACCGTTTTTTGCTCTTTCATAAGAACCGGGAACATGGTCGAGAATCCATTTTATTTTTGTTCCGGAAAAATAAGCGTCGATCATAAGCCCGGTTTTTTCTTTTACCGTTTCGGAATAACCTTTTGCGGTAAGCATATCGCAGATTGCGGCGGTTCTTCTGCATTGCCAGACTATTGCGTTATAAATCGGCTTTCCGGTTTCTTTTTCCCAGATTATTGTGGTTTCGCGCTGGTTGGTGATTCCGATTGCGGAAATTTCAATTCCGGCTTTCTTAACGGCTTCTTCCGCCGCCAATCTTTCGGTTTCCCAAATAACTTCGGGGTCGTGTTCGACCCAGCCGGATTGGGGATAAATCTGTTCGTAAGGATATTGGCCGACAGAAACAATTTCACCGGATTTATTAAAAACAATTGCTCGGGAACTGGTTGTTCCCTGGTCAAGGGAAAGAACGTATTCTTTCATTCTTAATAAAACCCCCTATCTTTTTCGCTTGGAAAGTGCTATTATGAATTTGTAAATTTACACTTTAATTATAACATAGGGAGGGCGATTTTTCCATGATTGTTCACAATTCTTTTTGTTTTCTCTCTTCTGACGGAAAAACCGAAATCCATTGCGAAGAATGGCTTCCGGAAGGAGAGCCGAAAGCGGTTTTGCAAATCGTTCACGGAATTGCGGAATATGTTCACCGCTATAACGATTTTGCAGAATTTCTTGCGGAAAACGGAATTGCCGTTGTGGGCGAAGACCACCTTGGCCACGGAAAATCTGTTTCG
>JAFOYK010000114.1 GCA_017424665.1 Oscillospiraceae bacterium | reverse complement strand
GAACTTACCTGCTTTGCGAGAAGAGTCGGAGCATAATCGTCATAGGTGGTCAGCGGGACCATCTCGCGGAATTCCTCGATGGTGTGAGGATATTTTCCTTTAAGAATGCTCTGGCCAAGTTCGCTGGAGGACCAGAGTTCCATCTGCTCAAGAAGCAGACGGTTCTGAATGCTCATAAAATCCTCGCTGCTGATATTGAGAAAACCGCAGTATTCTTCCCAGATTTCCTTTTTGGAATATTGGTGGAGTTTTTCCTGAAATCTCACTGTCCATCCTCCTTACTTGCGGATTTAGAAAAAGATTTTTCTGCGTTTTTAATGCTTGCCGCTGTGGGCAATAAAAATGGTGTGGTTTTGCGGTATTCCGGATATCCGGAAAAGCTTTTCGGAAGGGTTACCACATCCTGAAAAGCGGTGTATAAAAAGTTGAGCACCGAAAGAATTGCGCCGTGCTCAAGCATTCTTTCGGGAAGAGCGGCCGCACCGAAGAAAGCATACATTGCGAAAAAACAAAGAAGCCCCGGGTGGCGGCAAAGGGCATAGACCCCGCCGGAATATACCTTCGGTTTTTCTTCGGGGTTTATGTAAGTATCCCCGAAAGGAAGAGCGAAGAAAAGACTGTAGATAAGCGCCGCCGCGCTTAAAATTCCGAGAATGATGAGAACAATATCCAAAACACCGGAAAAGGCGCCGGATTTAAAAGCGGAAAAAAGGTCAAGCCCGCAGGAAACAATGACCATCACCGAACCGATCATAAAAAGCCGGTGGATAAAAAGGTTTTTAAAGGAAATGCTGTTAACGTCATAAATGAAAAACAGGACGAAGGCGGCAATTCCCAGAATTAAAGAAATCATATAATCTCCCCGAAAAAGCAAAAGCGGATCATTTGCGTTTTTTCTGTTTCATCTTGGACATTTCCATTCCCTCTTTATAGAAGGCATAGCGGCTGGTTTCTCCGAATTTTACGGAATACATCGCGCAGTCCGCGCCTTTAAGAAGGGTAAGGTAATCGGTTCCGTCGTCGGGAATAACGGTTGCGCCCATACTGAGGTTTATTACGCGCTCAACGTTTCCGTTGCGGTAAGGATAACGGAGAATGTCGCAAAGATGAGCAAGGCGTTTTTCCATATATTCACGGCTGATTCCGTTAACGAAAACAACGAATTCGTCGCCGGCATAGCGGGCAACGATATCGGTGTGGCGGAATTCGCCGAGAAGGCGTTTTGCAACGAAGCAAAGAACGTCATCGCCGACGGAATGGCCGAGAGTATCGTTGATGGTTTTAAAATCGTTGACGTCGATGAAAACAACGGCTCCGGAAGAAACCTCGCCGTTTTCAAGGCGGGTGGTAACTTCGCGTTCGAAAAATTCGCGGTTATAAAGACCGGTGAGGGTGTCGCGGTGAGCTTTTTCCTGCCAATGTTTAACTTCTTTTTTCCATACAGCCTTGTTAACAAGAGTTCCGGAAATAACGGTGCTTACTCCGGGCTGGTAAGAAGCTCTGTGAACGTAAACGTCAAGCCATTCATAGCGGTTTTCGCCAAGATAGAAACGAAGGGAGTTTTCGGTCCAATCGTCTTTAACGCAGCAGCGTTCGAGCATGCGGAAGAAATCTCGTTTATCGTTTTCGTGAATAAGTTCGGAAACGGAGAAAAGGGAATGGGCTCCTTTTATATTTTTCTGTCCGCGAAGAGCGGGAGAGAAGCAATCGGAGAAAGAAACGGTGTCGTCTTCAACGGAATAGGTGAACATTACAATGTTTCCGTTAAAAGTTCCGTTTTCTTCGTCTTCGGAAGGGGTTTCTTCAAAATGCTCGGCGCGGGCATAAGCAAGTTCGCCTTCGCGGAAAGCTTTGTTTTTGAATTCTTCGGCGGAAAGAGCCTTGAAGAAGCAAAAACCCTGGGCAGCGTCGCAACCGCTTTGCTGAAGATAGCGCATCTGGCTGAGATTTTCAATTCCGTCGGCAACGGAGGTTATGTGCATCTGGGAAGCGAATTTTACAATGGCCTCAACAATGAAACGGTTGCTGCGGTCGTTGTTTTCCGCGCTGAAAAATCCGGGATAAAGTTTTACGGAATCAACGTTGAGTTCGCGGAGAATTTCGGGAGAAACCGCGGTTTTTCCGAAATTATCGAAAGCACAGCGGAATCCGGCGGAATGGATATCGTCGATTATTTTATGAACAAATTCCGCAGGTTCGGAAATTATTTTTTCGCCAAGTTCAAATTCAATGAATTTTGCTTCCGCACCGATTTTTCCGCAGATATCGGCAAATTCTTCCGCAAAGCCCGGTTTTTTAACGGTATCGAGAGAAATGTTCATGGAAACGGGGCAGGAAGCAAGTCCGGCGTTTTTCCATTCGGTCTGCTTGTTACAGATGTTTTCGAAAACGAAAGTATCGAGCTTATGGGCAAAATGATATTCGTCAAGGTCCGAAAGGAACATTGAAGGATAAAGAAGACCAAGTTTGGGGTGGTGCCAGTTTACAAAAGCTTCCGCGCCGATTATGCGTTTGTCGTTAAGGGCAACTTTCGGCTGATAGGAAACGGTGAAATCGCATCCGCCAAGGGAAATTTCCGCCTGGCGAACAAGTTCCCATTTTTTCTCGGCGGAATTTTTTGCGGATTCTTCAAAGAACGCGAAAACTTCGTTGTTTTCCGGGTCGTCAAAAAGAGAAGATGCTTTTTCAACCATGGCGGAAAAAGTTTCCACGGGGTTATCGGGAATATAAATTCCGAAACGGAAATCAAGAACAAAGGTGCTTGTTCCGTTTTTGTTGAAAAGGTTTGCGGTTTCGGAAATTCTTTCAAGTCTTACGCGAATATCGCTTCCGAGGAGGTTCTTCATAACAAGACAGAAAACGTTGCTTCCGATCCTTGCGGAAGGTTCCGCTTTTCCGAGAACGCCGCGCATGCATTTTTCAACGTGGCAAAGGACTTTTTTTGCTTCTTCGTTTCCGAAAGTGTGGATGATCTGGTTCCAGTTGGAAAGTTCGACCGCAACAACGGAATAGAGCGGGGTCTGGTTCGGGAAAATTTTCTTCGCGGCTTCGGAAAGACCGAAAGAATTAAAGCCGCCGGTTGTGGGGTCGGTCGAAGCGCTGTTATGTATTTTGGATACGCGTCTTCCGGAAATCAAAGCAAAAACGGCGATGCAGATTGCCAGAACGGCGCCGAAAAGAATCATTATAAACAAAATTTTGTCAGACATTTTATTCTCCTCGGTAAAAACAGTATTTATGGTTTGCGGGTGCAAAAAGCACCGCTTGATTGACTTTTTTATAAAACATGCTATATAATGTCAGTAATCATAAAGCATTGATTTTTCGGAACCCGGAATATAAACAAAAAACCGGAGGTGATATTTTTTGAAAGGTTCATTAAGAACGGTGCTCAACATTGTTATGGTCTGCCTTCTTGCGG
>JAFOYK010000028.1 GCA_017424665.1 Oscillospiraceae bacterium | reverse complement strand
TCGCGGCGAACAAGAACGCACTGGTTACTTGCGATGTCGCGGGGACCGATTTCAAGACGGACCGGAACACCTTTCATTTCATATTCTGCGAATTTCCAGCCGGGGGTCTGTTCGCTGTCGTCAAGTTTTACGCGGCAGAATTTGGAAAGACGTTCTTTAACTGCGTTTGCTGCTTCAAGAACACCTTCTTTGTGCTGCTGTGCGGGAACGATTACGACCTGGATAGGAGCAACATCGGGCGGAAGAACAAGTCCGTTGTTGTCGCCGTGGGTCATGATGATAGCGCCGATAAGACGGGTGGAAACGCCCCAGGAAGTTTCAAAGGGGGTGTGAAGCTGGTTGTCGCGGCCGGTGAACTGAACGTCAAAAGCTTTTGCAAAGCCGTCGCCGAAGAAGTGGGAAGTTCCGGACTGAAGAGCTTTACCGTCGTGCATCATAGCTTCGATGGTATAGGTTGCTTCCGCGCCTGCGAATTTTTCTTTTTCGGTTTTCTGGCCTTTGATCATCGGGATTGCAAAGTTCTTTTCGCAAACGTCAGCATAGATGTTGAGCATCTGTTCGGTCTCTGCGATAGCTTCCTCTGCGGTTTCGTGCATGGTGTGGCCTTCCTGCCAAAGGAATTCCATGGAACGGAGGAAAGGACGGGTGGTCTTTTCCCAACGAACAACGCTGCACCACTGGTTATAAAGTTTGGGAAGGTCGCGGTAAGATTTGATTACGTGTGCGTAATGGTCGCAGAAAAGAGTTTCGGAAGTGGGGCGTACGCACATTCTTTCCTGAAGCTGTTCGCCGCCGCCCATGGTGATCCATGCAACTTCCGGAGCAAAACCTTCGATATGGTCTTTTTCTTTCTGAAGAAGGCTTTCGGGAATGAACATAGGCATATAAACGTTTTCGTGGCCGGTTGCTTTAAAACGTGCGTCGAAAAGTTTCTGGATGTTTTCCCAGATTGCGTAACCATAAGGGCGAAGGACCATGCATCCGCGAACGCTGGAATAATCGATAAGTTCAGCTTTTTTTACAACGTCGGTGTACCACTGGGCAAAATCGTCCTCCATGGAGGTGATTGCCTCAACCATTTTTTTCTGGTCTGCCATTTTTTAAAATACAACTCCTTACTGGTATAAACGAAAATAGCGGAACTCTTCGTTCCGCGATCTTCATTTCCAATATTCTTTAAACAATTGAAAAATTAAAGGGAATTCTCGATGTAAGAAACGATATCACCAACGGTTTTGATGTTTTCAACGTCTTCGTCGGGAATTTCTTTGTCGAATTCGTCTTCAAGAGACATTACAACGTCAACAAGATCGAGAGAATCTGCGCCGAGATCTTTAACAAGATCGGTATCAAGAGTTACTTCATCGGGATCGATTTCGAGCTGGTCGCAAAGAATTTCTCTAACTTTTTCAAATACCATTGAAAATTACCTCCTAAAAATAAAAACAGATTTTTTAAACCCGTTTGTTTTTACCTTTAAATATAATATATAAAACATTTTCAGTTGTCAATGATTTTCGGATAAATTTATCCGAAGTTTTTGGTTTAATCTTGAAATCGCCCAAATTTATGGTATATTAGTATTTGTATAAATCTGTATTATTTTTACGGAGGGCATTTTATCTTGAAAAAAATTGCATTTGTTTTTCCCGGCTACGGCTGTTCCCATGCAGGAATGGGCAAAGGAATTTGTGAATATTCCGAAAAAACCAAAGAAATTTATGAAAAAGCTTCCGGTGTTCTCGGTTTCGATTGCACCGAAATTTCCGTGAAAGGAAAAGCGGCGGAAGTTTCCGATGAGGAAATTTCTTTCCAGCTTCAGTTCCTTCAGCAGCTTGCTCTTTACGAAGCAGCAAAAGAGATCCTTCCCGAAGCGGAAGCTCTTATCGGTTACAGCGCAGGCGAAATCACCGCAATGACCGCAGGCGGAGTTTTCACTCTTGAAGACGGCATTGCCGTTGCAAACGCTTACCGCGATATGAGAAAAGCGGCTGTCGGCGCAGGAAAACTCGACGCTTACCGCCTTCGCGGAGTTAAACACGAATTTGTAAGCCTTGTTTCCGATAAATGTATGACCGGTTTCGTACAGATGAACGCGGTTGAAGCTCCGGAACAGACCGTTATCGTTGGCGATGAAGACGGACTTAAAGTTGTTCTTAAAGAACTTGCGAAACATAAAGTTGTTCCCGCAAAACTTAAAGATTCCCTTGCGCTTCACACCGTAATGGTTTTCCCCTATGTTTCCAAACTTCAGGACGCAATGCGCGGAATCGAACATCACGAACTTTCCGTAAAGATGTACTCCACTTTATATGGAAAACTTGTTGACGTTATGACTCTTCCTTCCGATTATTTTGCAAAACAGCAGGTAAACGCAGTTCGCTTCTATGAAGCTGTTTCCGCCGCAAAAGAAGACGGATTTGATGCTTTTGTAATTCTCGGAAAAGACAAAGACCTTCTTACCGCAGTCAAAAACGTTGTGGACGCTGAAAACGCATTCGTTGCGGATTCCGCCGAAGACCTTCAGAAAATTGCAGAAAAAATAAAAGAATAACAAAAAAGGCGTCCGGAAATTCCGGACGCCTTTTTTGCATAAATGTAGGGAACGGTCTTGACCGTTCCGTTTTTTTTTAGTTGATATTTTGCATCCAAAGTGTTATATTAAAGTTGCTACACAAATTTCATATTAGCCGATTTGCAAGGTGTGTATTTTTATCTTCCGGTAAAAATATACGCTCTATTTTCGCATACCTTTGCAGGTCGGTGGAATTTGTGTAGCAGCAATCGGAGCTGTGTATTTTTCGGGTGCGTGGCTTCGGCTGCGCACTTTTTTATTTTGCAGGAGGATAGAAAAATGAAAAAATTAGTGGCAATGTTGCTTGCAATGATTATGATGTTTTCTTTCGCGGCTTGCGGAGGAACATCTAGCGGAAACGGAACTCCATCAGTTCCGAAAGATGCAATTGT
>JAFOYK010000110.1 GCA_017424665.1 Oscillospiraceae bacterium | reverse complement strand
GCATTATGCAGTATATTCACAACGGCGGTTTTAAGTCCCGAAAAGCTCATATCAAGGGGGCAGCCTTCAACTCTCGGTTTGGGAAGGTTGAAAGCCTTGGGGTTTCCTTCTTTCGAAACTCTGTCGAGATGAACACCGCCGGGATAAGGGAGCCCCATTGCTCTTGCGGCTTTGTCAAAAGCTTCGCCCGCGGCGTCGTCACGGGTTTTTCCGAGAATTCGGAATTTGGTATAATCGGAAACTTCAACGATATGGCTGTGGCCGCCGGAAACAACAAGGCAAAGGAAAGGCGGTTTAAGTTCCGGGTGTGCAAGATAGTTTGCCGCAATATGGCCTTTGAGGTGATGCACCGGAATAAGTTTTTTGCCGGTTGCAAGAGAAAGACCTTTCGCAAAGTTAACGCCTACCAGAAGGGCGCCGATAAGGCCCGGAGCGGCTGTAACGGCAATGTGGTCAACTTCGTCAAGGGTCATTCCGGCATCGGAAAGGGCTTTTTCCGCAACCGCAACAATGTTTTCGGTGTGGCGGCGGGAAGCAATTTCCGGAACAACGCCGCCATAAAGGCCGTGTTCCGCAACCTGGGTGTTTATTACAGAGGAAAGGATTTTTCTTCCGTCTTCGATTATTGCGGCGGCGGTTTCGTCGCAGGAAGATTCTATTGCTAAAATTCTCATATATTCATCGCCTTATTAAAATATAGTATTCTATTATTAATTATATCTTATGACGGCGGTTTTTACAATATTTTGTTCAGTTTTCTCCCTTTATATTTTCAAGAATTGCTTTTACCGAAAGTTCACCGGCGAATTTAAAAAGAACCGAAGCCATCAGTTTTTCGGTGGAAGTTCCGGTTCTTCTCGCAAGGGTTTCGTAAAAATCCGCCGCGGCGGAATCCATTTTTATTTCATATCTTTTCAAAAAAATTTCTCCTTTTCTTTTTAATTAGTTTTTCTTTTTGAAAAGGAATTATAACAAAAAATGCTTTTGCCTTTCGGCAAAAGCTTTTTTTCTTTTTATTAAGTTTAACCTTTGTTTTCGCCAAGGGTTACGGTAACGTTAAGGGTGATGTTGTTGTTTCCGGTTGCGGAATAGCGGTAAAGAGTTATTTCCACAACGTCGCCGGGAGAACGTTCCGCAAGAATTCCCTGAAGGTCTTCCATTCTGGTAACGTCTTCGCCGTCAAAAGCGGTAATGATATCGCCGACCTTGGCTTCGGTTCCGTAAAGGCAGCCATCGGGTTCAATGGTGATTATCTGAACGCCTTCCGGAACGTCGTAATATTTTGCGGTAACGGAATCTATGGTGGTTCCGGTGATTCCGAGTCTTGCTCTTCCGGAAACGTAGCCGTTGGAAATAATTTCTTCGATAATGGGTTTTGCGGTTTCGGTGGGAATTGCAAAGCCGATTCCTTCATAATCGGTGGAAATTATTTTCGCGCTGGTGATTCCGACCACCTGGCCGTATTCGTTGATAAGAGCGCCGCCGGAGTTGCCGGGGTTGATCGCCGCGCTGGTCTGAAGAACAGTCATGGAATAGATGCTGTCGTCGGTGGTGATAACACGGTTAAGTCCGCTTACCATTCCGTCGGTGAAGCTGGACTGAAGGCTGAGACCGCCGGGGTTTCCGAGAGCATAAACAGTTTCGCCGATTTCGATCTGGGAAGAATCGCCGAATTCCGCTTCAACAAGATTTTCCGCTTCAATTTTAAGAACGGCGATATCGGTCTGGTTATCCGCGCCGATTATTTTTGCTTCATATTCCTCTTCGTTATAGAGAACGACTTTAACGGTTTCCGCTCCCTCGATAACGTGGGCGTTGGTTACGATGTAACCGTCATCGCTGAGGATGATTCCGGAACCGGAACCTGCCGGTTCGAAAGAATAGCTGTACTGATACTGAACGATTCCCACAACGGAGGGGCTGGTAAGTTTATAAACTTCGGTTGCGGAAAGTTTTCCGCCGGTGGAAACGGTTTCTTCCTTCGGAATATCATGAAGATCAAGTTCCGGAAGTTCGGGAACGGTTCCTTCGCTTTCTTCCGGATTTTCGGAAGGTTCAAAAAAATCAATGGGGTCGGTAACTCTGTTTTCGCCGGAGATCCAGCGGTAAATTCCCACAGAGGAAACGGAAACAACGCAAATTCCGAGAACAACGGCGATTATTGCGGCAAAGACTTTGAATCCTTTTCCGGCGGATTTTTTCTTCATGGGTTCGGAAGATTTTTCAGCACTTTCATATTTGTTGAAATCCCACTGATAATTTCCGTTGTTATCGTAATAATTGGTCTGCTGGGTGCCGCCATAATAACCGTATTGGGTTCCGTATTCCCTTCTTGGAGGCTGCTGAGTTCTTTGCTGGTTTCCGGGGTTCCATTGGGAATTGTTCGCGTCGGAACTTCCGTCCCAGGAAACATACTGATTGGTGTTTGCGGAATAGGTCCAGCCGGAAGGAGCATTTGTGTTGCGCTCGAAAGTTTCTTCGGCTTTCGGGGTTTCGTTAACTTCTTCGGTGGGGTTTCCGTTCATTTCGTTTCTTTCAAATTCATCCATATTGAAAATACCTCGCTGGGCAAATAATTTTTTCGGCTTATATATTAACCTAAATTTGTTAAATAAAAATAAACAAAAAGCAAAATTTCATCTTTTTCGGCAAATTATTTTTCGCTTTCTTCGGAAGAACGGCGTTTTGCTCTTTCCTTCAAAGTTTTTGCGTCGGAAGCGGGAAGAGAAAAAGTGAATTCGGTATATTCACCTTCAACGCTTTTTACTATAAGGTCGCCTTTGTGCTGGTTAACAATTGTCTGAACAATATAAAGGCCAAGACCTACGCCGGTTTTATCAAGGCTTCTGGATTTATCGGTTTTATAGAACCTGTCGAAAAGTCTCGGAAGTTCCTGCTGGGCAATTCCCTCTCCGGTGTTTTTTACGGAAACAAAAACTTTTCCGTCCTTCTGTTCAAAACCGAAGGAAATTATTCCGCCTTCGTTAACGAACTTAACCGCGTTGTCTATAAGGTTATAAACAACCTGGTGAACAAGGTCGTTATCCGCTTTTACAAGAACTTCGTCGGATTCAAGACCCATTATTTCGAGCTTTTTCTCTTCGATTTTCTGTTCGAAAGCAAAAACCGTTCTGCAAACAAGTTCGTTAACGTCGAAATCCGTCGGGTTCATCTTCATGTCTCCCGCTTCGATCCTTGCGATGCTGAGCATGGATTTTACAAGGCGGGAAAGGCGTTTTATCTCTTCGGAAACAATTTCAAGATATTGCTTGCGTTTTTCTTCCGGAACAGTTCCGTCAAGAATTCCGTCAATGAATCCGCCAATGGTCATCATCGGGGTTTTAAGTTCATGGGAAACGTTTGCAATAAAGCTTCGCCTTACGGATTCAAGATCCGCCATGGAATCCGCCATATGGTTAAAAGAACGGGCAAGCTGGGCAATTTCGTCCTCGCCCTCCGCCGGAACTCTTACGGAAAAATCGCCGGTGGAAAAACTTTTTGCCGCGGCGGCCATTTCACGAAGAGGTTTTGTCATGCTGTTCGTGACAAAATAAATCGCTATCGAGGAAACGGCGGTTGCGATGAGCGCACAGAAGAAAATTATATCCATAAGGTCCATTATAAAGAACCACACGTCTGTCGCTTCGGTTGAAGCGAAAAGAACAGCCACAACTTCTTCGCCGTTTCTGATCGGAATTCCTACGGTGTAATGGGAAGTTTCATAAATTCCGTCAAGGGTTCCGCTTCCGTCATATTCGCCGGAAAGCGCTTCTTTCATAACGTCTTCCGGAATTACAAAAGTTCTGTGGTTGCAGTTTTCTCCTTCGGAGCAAAGAAGTGTTTTGCCCTCAAGGCTTACTAAAAAGATTTCGGATTCGGTCGTTAATGAGATTATTCTGTAACCGTTTTGCACCGTTGATACGGGAATTTTCTGAAAACCGTAATCTTCCATTCCCATAACGGTTATTTCCACGGCCTGTTCGGCGTTTTTGTGGAGTTTTTCCTGGGTGTTCTCGCTGAAATAACTTGCTGAAAAACCTATTACAAGGCCGCCCATTATCATTATTGTTGCAAGGGTGACTACGGAACAGATTGCAAAATAGCGGTTGAACAGCGATTTTTTAAAACTCTGTTTAAACTTCGACATAATTATTCGTCTTTCGTTTCAAATTTATAACCAACGCCCCAAACAGTTTTAAGGCTCCATTTTTCGGAAACGCCTTCGAGCTTTTCGCGGAGACGTTTTACGTGAACGTCAACGGTTCTGGAATCTCCGTAATATTCAAATCCCCAGACTTCATCAAGCAGCTGGTCGCGGGTGTAAACACGGTTGGGGTTTGAAGCAAGGTGGAAAAGAAGTTCAAGTTCTTTCGGCGGGGTATCAATAACTTTTCCGTCCACCTTAAGTTCATATTTTGTCATGTTAACGGTAAGCTTATCGAAGCTTACTTCCTTTTTATCGTTTTCCGCGTTTGCTTTTCCGGTTCTTCTGAGAACGGCTTTTACCCTTGCAACGATTTCTTTCGGTTCGAAAGGTTTTACAACATAGTCATCGGCGCCGAGTTCAAGGCCGAGAACTTTATCGAAAGTTTCGCCTTTCGCGGTGATCATGATGATCGGGCAATCGGATTTTTTGCGAAGTTCGCGGCAGACCTGCCAGCCGTCAAGGCGGGGCATCATAACGTCAAGAAGAATGAT
>JAFOYK010000055.1 GCA_017424665.1 Oscillospiraceae bacterium | reverse complement strand
CAATGGTTATCCTACAGGCTATCTCATCATCTGGCAGAATCCCGATGTAAAACTCAAAGATGGTAGCAGCGCGGTGGGAAAGAAAGTTCTGATAGACGGTCAGCAGCGCATTACCGCTCTTATGACGGCGATAGCAGGACATAAAATTCTTACTGAGGATTATGAAGAAAAGACCATTCGCATTGCTTTTAATCCTCTTGCCAAAGATGATGAGGAAAGATTCGCCGTCACCACCCCCGCTCATATAAATAGTTCCTTCTGGATTCCGGATATTTCTGAACTTTTCAAACCTGATTTCGATAGCTATGAGTTTGTCGACCAATATGCAGAAAAGAACCCTGACGTAAGTAAAAAGCAAGTAAACCAGGCAATCACACAGCTTCTTGCAATAAAAAGTTGTCAGCTTGGCGCAATAATTCTTGTTCCTCAGCTAGACATAAGCGAAGTAACGGAAATATTTGTCCGCATCAACTCTCAAGGCAAACGTCTTAACGAGGCAGACTTTGCAATGTCTAAAATCGCCGCTGATGAAAACTACGGCGGTAACTCTCTCCGTAAAGCTATCGACTATTTCTGCCATCTTGCCGTTGACCCTGCTTTCTATTCTCAGCTTTCAAACGGTGATAAAGAATTCATGAGCACCGAATACGCCTCTAAATTAAGCTGGCTGAAAGATGATAAAGAGGATATCTACGACCCCGACTACAACGATATGCTTCGTGTTTCTTTCATGCATATGTTTGGAAGAGCAAAACTTGGTGACCTTGTAAGTCTTCTTTCGGGGCGTGACTTTATCGACCGTACATTCAAAGAAGAAATAGCACAGGATAGTTTCAACAAATTGGGCACCGGTGTAAAGAATTTTATGAATCAGTATAACTTTGAACAGTTTGTACTCGCCATAAAATCTGCCGGATTTATTTCTTCTAAACTTCTTAACTCTCAGATGACTTTGGACTTTGCCTATACTCTCTATCTCATTCTTCATCAGAGCAGCGAAATTCCCAAAGTTGAAATCAAAAGATATATTCAGAAATGGTTTGTACTTTCTACAATTACAAGCAGATATATCGGTTCTCCTGAGTCTCAGATGGACAGGGACCTTCGTTTAATCGCTGAAAAAGGATTCAAAGCATTCCTTGAAGAAAATGAAAAAGCAATGCTTTCTGATGCATTCTGGGACGTAAGGCTTGTACAGAATCTTGAAACATCTTCCACCAACAGTCCGTATTTCAATACTTTCCTTGCTGCACAAATTTTCGCAGGTGATCGCTCCCTCCTTTCAAACAGCTCTAAAGTGTTCGACCTTATCTCCGTAGCAGGAGATGTCCATCATATTTTCCCGAGAGAGTATCTTAAGAAAAACGGATTTAATGACCGTTGGAAATATAATCAAGTAGCAAACTACGCTTATCTCGATACCGGTGTCAATATTTCCATCGGAATGAAGGCTCCGAATGAATATTTTACCATCGCCAAAAATCAATGTGAAACTGGCGAAATGACTATAGGCACCATCACCGACTATGAAGCATTCAAAACTAACCTTGCTGTAAACTGTATTCCCGAAAACATCGTTGATATGACTGCTGCTGATTATCCTGATTTCCTTCTTCAGCGCAGAACTATGATGGCGAAGAAAATCAAAGAATATTATTATAGCTTATAAATGATAGAGCCTTGCAAATATAAGTCAGGTCTCCCCGGCTAATGAGGTCTTTAGCAATAACCTTAGAAACGATGCGATCAACATTTTCGGTGATAATCTCTTTAACAGCGCAATCTTTGTTTTTATGTTTAGGACAGAAATAGACGGTATACTCACTGCCATCTCTGTTCTTGCGAGCCATGCCTACCCACGACAAAACATATAGTGTCCCATATGCTCCGGATACTCCCAACCCCTGTACCTTCCGTGCTCACGGATTGGTTTTAGTCGGCATTCCCGATGCTCAAGCCATTCGCCGACTATCGCCTTGGCAAAAGCCCCGTGCTCATTTTATAAAAAACTGCTATTTTAGCCGTTTATGGCTATCGTCGGTATAACAAAAAAATAAAGCACCTAGCCACTAAATGTTGGCTAGGTGCTTCTTTTGCTAAATTCACTTTGTATGTGAATAGCGATGGTGGAGACGAAGAGGATCGAACTCTCTACCTCTTGAATGCCATTCAAGCGCTCTCCCAAGTGAGCTACGCCCCCAAATTTTCCGCTGAATCATCAGCGGAAATTATTATAACACAGTTTTTTTGTTCTGGCAATAGTTTTTTAAAAAATTATTCGGTGCTTACAAGTTTGCCCATGATGATAAATCTCTGGTTTGCGCCCATTCCGCTGAAATAGCGGGTGCAGGTGGAAAGAGTGATTATCTTGTCATTTGCGCCGACGTCAACACCAAAATTGAAAAGGCTCATGCTCTTCGCTCTGGAAGCGATGGACGCAACGTTTACGTTGTTGCAGTTGATGTAGAAGTTAAGGTCGGTGGTGAAGCAAACAGCGAAAACTTTGAATGTGTGAACGCCGCTGTTGGTGGTAAGATAAATATACTGGTTGTTTGCAACGAAATCGGAATAGGTGTAAGCCATAAGGGATTCAAATTCCGGGCCGGTGCGTTTAAACGGAACAAAGCAGTTTCCCCAGTTGTGGCCGTAAATTACGGTATTCTGGGAAAGAGCGCCGCTTCTGAGTTTTGCGGAACCAGCAGCCCAGGTCACGCTTCCGTTGGTGTAATAGTTGGTGTTTCCGGTTGCCTGCCAAACAGGTCTGTTCTGAACGTTGGTTCCCTGAACGGAAAGATGTGCCGCAACGGTTTTATCACTCATGGAATAGCTTCCGGCGGAACCGCTGTAACCGGGGTTGGCAACAGAACCGACGGAACCTCCGCCGACATAACCGCCGCCGGAACCTTCGTTAACAACAGGTTCGGGTTCTTTTTCCTTGGCGGTCTCAACAAGGTTCTGATATTTGGTTTCGTAAAGGTTTTTATACAAAGTTCCGCGGAGATAGGTATATTCTCTTTCCGGTTCGCAGGTTGTTTCGGAAAGGCCTTCTCCCTCGGTTTCGTTCATTTCGTTATTTTCATCCGTTTCTTCCGGTACCGGGCCGATTTCCGAAACAGGTTTTTCCGAAGCGGTGAAAGCTACGGCAAAAACAGTTGCGGCGGCGGTAACGGAAACGATAACGGCAACAAGGATCAAAAGCAGTTTTTTGCTCAAAGATATCGCCTCCTAATCTAAAAAATTATTATAACAAATTATGGAACGATATTCAATATTTGTTTTATTCTTCTTAATAATATTTTACAGTCTTGACCTTGTTTGCGGAAAGTTATATTATATTATTCAAGAATTCCACAGAAAAGAGGAAAAACCGTGAAAAATTTTGGTTTCGGACTTATGCGCCTTCCCATGAACGGCGAAGAAGTTGATATTGAACAGGTCAAAAAAATGACCGACCGTTTTCTTGAAGAAGGTTTTACATATTTTGATACCGCTCATCCTTACATCAAAGGAAAAAGCGAGACCGCTATCCGCGAAGCCCTTGTAAAACGTTACCCCCGCGAAAGCTTTCTTCTTGCAGATAAACTGAGCCCCAACTCTTTTAACAGCGAAGAAGAGATCCGCCCCGTATTTAACGAAATGCTTGAAGCTTGCGGAGTTGAATATTTCGATTATTTCCTTATGCACGCACAGAGCAGCAACAACTATCAGAAATATTGCGATTGCCGTGCTTATGAAATCGGCGCAGAACTTAAAGCCGAAGGCAAAATCAAACATCTCGGCTTCTCTTTCCACGATTCCGCCGAATTCCTTGAAAAGATTCTTACCGAAAAACCCATGGTGGAATTCGTTCAGCTCCAGTTCAACTATGTTGACAATTAATACCACCAATTTAAGGCAAGAAAATGCCTTGAAGTTTTCCGCAAAATCGGAAAAGACGTTATCGTAAAGGAACCGGTTCGTGGCGGAAGCCTTGTTGCTCTTCCCGAAGAAGCAAAAAATCTTCTCGAATCCACCGGAAAATCCTGCGCGGAATATGCCGTTCGCTATGCCGCTTCCCACGAAGGAATCATCATGGTCCTTTCCGGAATGAGCTCTATCGAACAGCTTGAGGAAAACATTGCATTCATGAAAGATTTCCAGCCCCTTAACGAAGAAGAATTTGCCCTTCTTGACAAAGCTGTTGAAATCATCCGTTCCGTTGAAACCATCCCCTGCACTTCCTGCAAATACTGCACCGAAGTTTGCCCGAAAGACATCGCTATTCCGAGAATTTTCGGTGTTCTCAACGAAATCAAAATTTACGACAAAGAGCACACCTGGATCCCGCCCTTCGGCGAAAGAGCTGCTTCCAACTGCATTAAATGCGGAAAATGCGAAAAAGCATGCCCCCAGCATATTGAAATCAGAAAATATCTGGAAGAAGCAGTAAAAACACTTGAATAAAAAACTCGGGCGCGGAAAAACTTCCGTGCCTGTTTTGTTTTTATATTGAAAAAGAACTTAAAAGGTGTTAAGATAAAACCAAATAAAATTCCGTTTTCAAATTTGAAAGGAGAAAGAAACCATGGGAAAATTTGCAGTTAAAGAAACCGCTACCGGCATCAAATTCAACCTTCTTGCTTCCAACGGCCAGATCATCGGAGTTTCCGAAGTTTATTCCGGAAAAGAAGCTTGCCTTAAAGGTATTGAATCCGTAAAGAAAAACGCAGAAGTTGCAAACCTTGAAGACCAGACCGTTGAGCCCATTGAAGCAGCAACCTGCCCCAAATTTGAAATTTACACCGACAAAGCGGGCGAATTCCGTTTCCGTCTTAAAGCAAGAAACGGCGAGATCATTCTTTCTTCCGAAGGTTATAAAGCAAAAGCTTCCTGCGAAAACGGAATCGAATCCGTTCGCAAAAACGCACCCGAAGCAGAAATTGTTGAAGAATAATCTGTTAAGCTTGGCGGGAGCTTGCTCCCGCCGTTTTGTTTTTGAAAATTTGTTTTGAGGTATTTTATGGAAAAAGCAAAAGTTTATTTTACCCGCGATATCAGCCCCGAAGGCCTTATGAAAGTTTACGAGGCCCTTTCTCCGGAACTTCCCGGAAAAGTTGCCGTTAAAGTTCATTCCGGCGAAACCGGAAACCAGAACTTCCTTCATCCGGAATTCTGGAAAGAACTTATCGAAAAGGTTAACGGAACCGTTACCGAATGCAACACCGCTTATGAAGGCACCCGCAACACCACCGAAAAACACCTTAAAACTCTTGAGGAACACGGCTGGAACAAATATTTCCCCGTTGACCTTCTTGACGCAGAAGGCCCTGACCTTGAACTTTCTATTCCCGACGGAAAAGTTATCAAAAAGAACTTTGTCGGCAAAAACATTGTGAATTACGATTCCCTTCTCGTTCTTTCCCATTTCAAAGGCCACCCCATGGGCGGTTACGGCGGCGCTCTTAAACAGCTTTCCATCGGCGTTGCTTCCTCTTTCGGAAAAGCTTACATCCACGGCGCAGGCGTTCCTGAAGAGATCTGGACTTCAGACCATGATTCCTTCCTTGAATCCATGGCTGACGCCGCTTCCTCCGTTGTAAAATATTTCGGCGGAAAAGCAGCTTACATCAACGTTATGAAAAACATGTCCGTCGACTGCGACTGCTGCGCAATCGCCGAAGACCCCTGCATGAAAGACATCGGAATTCTTTGCAGCCTTGACCCCATCGCCATTGACAAAGCCTGCATCGACCTTGTTTATGCCGCAACCGATGACCCCGGCCGCGACCATCTTCTGGAAAGAATCGAAAGCAGAAACGGTGTTCACACCATCGAAGCCGCCCTTGAACTCGGTTTCGGAACCGACGATTACGAACTCATTGAACTCTGATAGATCCAAAACAAAAATAGCCGCCTTCAAGGCTGCTTTTTTTATGTTTAACATCCAGGCTGCTGTTGTCCGCAATGAAGGCAGAATTTTGCGGAAACATCAAGAGGTTTTCCGCAAAAAGGGCAGAATTTCTGCTCGGCGGAAACAACAGAACTTGTTTTGGGCGCTTTAAGAGTTTCTATCTCCGCGCGCATTTCAGCAATGCTGTTTCTGCTTGCGAGAACTCCTTCGTAAATCGCCATAACTTCTTCGTCAAGAACTTCGCCGGAATCTATTTTCGCTACGTAATATTCACCGATCTTTCTGACGATATCGTTAAGTGTCCTTTGTTCGGAATCTATTTTTGCGGAAAGTTTTGTGATTTCGATAGCATTGTTTGTTTTTTCGGTTGCGGTCTTTGCAAAATCGTTTATTTTATCAATAAGAGCCATTAAAATTTCCTCCTCTTGTTTTCTTCTGTTTTCATTTTACTATATTTTACCGCAAAAGTCAGCGGAAAATAATCGGTTTTTGCGAACAAAAAGTTAATTTTCGGTAAATTTTATCCCATTCTCCCTTTTTTTCATATTTTAATAAGGGACACATCCGCTGAATTTTTGAAAAGGGGGATTTTTATGTCTTTCGTTTCGCTTTGCGATTTAAAAAAGGGTGACGGCCTTGTGATAAAAGAAATCAAAACCGAAGAAAAACTTCGGCAGAGGCTTTTGGATATCGGTTTCGTTCCGGAAACAAAAGTAAAATGCGTTCGCATAAGTCCATTCGGCGACCCGAAAGCATTTCTCGTTCGCGGAACGGTGATAGCTTTGCGAAATTCCGATTCCGTAAAAGTTTTGGGGGTGAAGTAATGACAGCAGGAAAAATTGCCCTTGCGGGAAACCCAAACGTCGGAAAAAGCACGGTTTTCAATTCTCTTACCGGAATGAAACAGCACACCGGAAACTGGTCGGGCAAAACCGTTTCCACCGCCGAAGGCAGTGTTTTTAAGGGAGGCAAAGAAATCCGGCTTATTGACCTTCCGGGTTCATATTCCCTTTCGGCAGATTCCGCAGAGGAAGAAGTTACGCGGGATTTTTTATGTTTTGAAAAATTTGACGGAGCGGTGGTTGTCTGCGACGCTTGCTGTCTTGAACGAAACCTTGTTTTTGCTTTTCAGGTGGCAGAGCTTGTTCCGAAAACGGTTCTTTGCGTAAACATGATGGATGACGCCCGAAGAAAAGGAATTGAAATCGATATTCATGCTCTTTCCGAAGAAACGGGTCTTCCGGCCGTTGGAATTTCCGCCGCAAACGGCGAAGGAATGGATGAACTTAAGGAACTTATTTTCAGTCTTGCCGAAGGCAAAATATTGCCGGAGTTTATTTCTCCGCGTTATCCGGAAAACATAAAATCGGCAGTTTCGCGCATTGTTCCGGTTCTTGAAAAAGATTACGGTTTTCCCGGGATTTTTCCGGCTTTTGAAATTTTAAAAAACGAGCACGGGTTTGTTTCTGAATTTGAAAAGCGTTTCGGAAAAATTCACAAAAGCAAAAAATTGAGCACCGTTCTTTCCGAAACCGATATTCCAAACGATATCGGAGATAAAATTTCCGCCTGCAACGTCTTTCATGCGGAGGAAGTCTGCCTTTCGGCGGTAAAATCCACCGATTCGCACCGTT
>JAFOYK010000039.1 GCA_017424665.1 Oscillospiraceae bacterium | reverse complement strand
TGGTTTGCACCTTTTGATGAAAACAGTTATATCGGAACTGCCGGAAACGGAGTTGACGATAGGGTGGAATATCTTCCGGTTTTCGATGAAAACGGCGAACCTATGCCGAACGGAATGTGGTTCATTGATAAAGAAGGGAATATTTTAAGCGAAAGATTTGAGCACATTGAGCTTATTTTTAACAAAGATAAAAAAGTTCCCTGGGCTGTCCGGGAGAAAATGTACTGCGCGAAAACAGCGGAAGTTACTTTTCCTGACGGAACAAAAAAGATAATTGATATTGCGGAATACGCAAGAGATAATTAAAGAAAAAGGGGGGACTCCCGATGAAAAAAACTGTTTGCATTGATTTTGGCGTTGCTGATGCTTTGTTCCTGCGGTGTTCAGGAAGAACCTGTTATTGAAGAACCGCAGAGCGAAGAGGAAGTTTCTGAAAGTTCGGAAGCTGAAACGGAAAACAAGGCGGAAATCAATATAACCGGTGAAATTTCGTATAAAGGTGAAAACGGAAAAATAGGCATCCATAGAAACGGAAATCCAATAACAGAACCGGTTTTCGACGAAATCATTGAATGTGAAAGGGAATTTAACGGCAAAAAGATATACGAAGTTCTTGTTACCGATGGAAAACGCAAGGAATTTGTCGCCGACCCCAAAAAAGGTCCGTATCTTATGGATTTTCCGAATACACTTCACTATCTTTTTGACGAAAACGGAAACCAAATCAACGAAAAGCCTTTGTCCGAATATTACATAATGGAACCTTACAGTTTCGGAAACGGCACTTATGACTGGTTCGTGGAAGGAACTTATGAAGGGGATTATTACCTTTATTCCGTAAAAAAGGACGGAACCTATTATCTTCATACAAAATATTCTGCCGGAACAGACAGGATTATGGGCAATTCGTTGGGAGAAGAACTTGTTCAGACCGTATATTATTGGGGAACAAACAGCCATAAATACGGTGTAACGGATATGGAAGGCAATGTGATTCTTGATAATCTTTATTTAAGAATAGATAACACCGGAAGAAATGATCTTATGTATGCCTATGTTGGTTGGTCTTTCCAATCTGCGGATGAAGTAAGAGTGGAAATCTATGATTTTGACGGAAATCTTATCAGCGATGAATATAACTATATACAAAGAATTATGCAGGAAGGCGGCTATTTCCTGGTTGCAAATTGTTTCGGTGAAAATGCCGGTGAAGTTTGCTATGATGAAAACGGAAATCCTTACGAAGCAGGATATTGGTTTGTTGACGACAGAGGAAATAAACTTAGCGAACGCTTTGAACATATTGAGGTCGAAAGATTTATGACGGAAAAAGGCGGATTATGGCAGGTTGAAAAAGTAATCGTCACAGACGAAAACGGAAAAGAAAAAGAAATTCCTTACGAGCCTTATAAAATTTATTATGAATAAGAAAATCCCGCTCACCGAGCGGGATTTTCTTTTGTTATCCTTATAATTTTTGGCGAAAGTAAAATTATCGCCAGAAGGTTCGGAAAAATCATAAGTCCGTTGAAAATATCCGTTATGTTCCAGATAAGCGGAAGTTCCATAAAAGAACCGATAATTGCCGCCGCGCAAAAGATGATTCTGTATAGAACTGCGGCGGTTTTGCTTTTTGTAACGTAAGAAAGAGCTTTTTCTCCGTAAAAAGCCCAGCCGATAACCGCCGCAAGGGCGAAAAGAAACATTGAAACCGAAAGGAAAATGTCGCCCGTTTTTCCGAAGCAAACGAAAAAAACACTTTCCGCGGAAGAAATTCCGCTTGAAAGAATAACAAGCGCCGTAAGGCTGCAAACCAAAATCGTATCGATGAAAACTTCAACAATTCCCCAACAGCCTTGGATAAGCGGATCGCTTTTGCTTTCACAATGGGCAAGAGAAGCGGAACCCATTCCCGCCTCGTGGGTGAAAGTTCCTTTCGAAATTCCGCTTTGAAGAGATTTTGAAAGTAAAAGTCCAATTATTCCTCCGCCAAGGGAAAGCGGTTCAAAGGCCGAGGAAAGGATTTTTGAAAAAGCCGAAACAATGTTTTCACGGAAGACAAAAAGCGCCGCAAGGCAGCCTGAAACGTAAATAAGCGCCATTGCGGGAACAAGAAGGGAAGAGGCTTTTAAAACAACTTTTGCTCCGCAAAAAAGCACCGCCGCAGTCAAAGCGGCAATTAAAATTCCAATCAAAACCGGCGGTGTTCCGAAAGCCTTTTCAAAAAAAGCACCCGCCGCGTTTGTCTGGATCATGTTTCCGCCGCCGAAAGATGCAAGTACACAGCAGATGCTCCAAAGAATTGCAAAGGTTTTTCCGCCAAAGGCTTTTTCAATATATTTCATCGCGCCGCCTTTATATTTCACCGCAAGAGCGGCTTCCGCAAATTTAAGCATCATTCCGAAAAATGCTCCCACCCACATCCAGAAAACCGCTCCGGCGCCGCCAACGGAAATTGCGGCGGAAACCCCGATTATATTACCCGTTCCAACCGTTGCGCCAATGGCGGTTGCGGCGGCAGAGAAAGCGCCTTTGCTTTTGAAAACTTTTCCAAAGGTGTTTTTTAAAATAAACCCGCATTTTAAAACCGGAAAAAATCCGCTTGCGGCCGTAAGATAAAATCCGGTTCCCAGAACAAGGATAAGGAGCGCCGGCCCCCATATAATTTCAGATATTTTTTCCGTTTCAATCACCGCCTTTTTAAAGAAGATATGTAATATTAAAATAACATATAACAAAAAACGCTTTTTGCAGAAATTTGCAAAAAGCGTTTTTATTTGTGACAACGTCACGGAAAATATATTGCGGTTAGGTTATACTAACATCAACGAAAACAAATCAGATAACGAAAGGACTTGAATTTAATGTCAGTTAAAGTTTTAAATAAAGAAAATTTTGAAGAAAACGTTCTTAAGAACGAAAACCCCGTTGTTGTTGATTTTTGGGCACCCTGGTGCGGACCTTGCAGAATGCTTTCTCCTGTAGTTGATCAGGTTGCGGAAGAAATCGAAGGCGTTTCTTTCGGAAAAGTCAACGTTGACGAAGAAAAAGAACTTGCTTCCCATTACGGAATCATGAGCATTCCCGCTCTTGTTCTTTTCCGTGACGGAAATGCCGTTGATTCCATGGTCGGCTTCCGCCCGAAGGAAAGAGTAGTCCAGTTTTCACAGGGCTAAGCGGTCAAGAGAATCGTAATCGGTTATCTTAACTCCGCCGCGGGAAAGTTCAACGTAACCCTCGGATGAAAAATATTTGAGCATTCGGGAAACAACTTCCCTTGCGGAACCCATATATTTGGCGATCTGTTCATGGGTAAGCTTGATTTCGGAACTTTGTTCCTTTTCCGCTTCGGCAAGAAGAAAAATCGCGAGGCGCTTGTCAAAACTCATGAAAAGGATCTGCTGCATTACCCACATAACTTCGGAAAAACGGCTTACGGTTTTTTCAAGAAGGAAGATTTTCATTTCGGGTCTTCTTTCGGAAACACGGCGGAATGAAGCGGGGCTTAAAATGCAGCAGCGGCTGTCCTCTTCGGCATCCACCTGAACGTCAAAGTTTATGGATTCAAGGATGCAGGAAGCGGAAAGAACGCAAACGTCTCCGGCGAAGATTCGGTAAAGGGTGATTTCCTTTCCCTCTTCGGAAAGCATATAGACCCTTAAACAGCCGGTTTTAACAAAGATAATACCGGTACATACGGTTCCGTTATGGATGTTCTGGCCTTTTTTAAATTCGGCGCAGCCGGCGCCGTTCATCAAATCGGCCTTATCCGTTTCGGAAAGACTTTCCCAAAACGGGAAAGATTGCTTCATAAGCAAATGACATTTTTCACAGGGCATGTTGCTCGCTCCTTTGAAAAGTTTTATAATGAATACAAGAAATAATATATCCCAACTTTAAAAATATGTCAAACAAAAACACCGGAAAGGAGAATCGGTTTATGTATATTAAAATGATAAAAAGAAGATTGCTTTCCGTCATTGCCGCATTGGTTTTCCTTCTGGCGCTTTCCGGCTGTGGTGCGGCCGAAAAAGAAGGAAGTGTTTATATGAATATAAATGCTGAAAAAGCAAAAGAAATGATGGATGGCCTTGAAAAATTCGTTCTTCTGGATGCGAGAAGCGAAGAAGAATTTTTGGAAGGACATATCCCCGGCGCAATGGTAATTCCGCATGACGAAATTGAAGAAAGAGCGGAAGCTGAAATTCCGGAAAAAGATGTTCCGGTTTTCGTTTATTGCAGAAGCGGAAACCGAAGCAAAACCGCTTCAAAAGCACTTGTTGATCTTGGTTATTCCGAAGTTTACGAGTTCGGCGGAATAATCGATTGGCCTTATGAAATCGAACAATAAGAGAGAATAAAAAAATCTCCCGGGTAAGCGGGAGATTTTTTTGCGTTCAGTCAATTTACAGTAGGGCAGGGGCTTGCTCCTGCCGAAATCATTTATTTTGCAGATAATTTTCGTTTGCCCAATCGTAAATTTCACAAATTGTGGCCTTATCTACTTCAATTTCTTGATAATAGTTTTTGGCATCGGAAAGAACACCTTCGATATAATACCAATATATTTTTTCGTCAAGTTCTATTGATATTTTATCGGTGCTTTTGTTAGCAGAATACAGATAATCCAAAAGCCGTTTGATTCGGGTTTTAAATTCCAAATCGTTATAATTTCTTTTGTGCCATTCAAGAATATGTTCAAGGGGTTCAAGATATTTTTTAGGGATTGTGAAAATATGATTCATCTAATTTATTAATTGACTTTATTCCAAATCATATCGGTAGTGCCAACGGTAATAAAAGTTTTATCTTTTTCATTGTATTCAAGAGCAAAACTATTACCACTGTCAATATATGTGCAGGTAACGATGTTTTCGGATAATTCCCAAACAAAAGGTCCTGAACCATCAAAAATACCTGTACCATCTTCAAAGAAGTGAAGCTGATAGTCGGCTGAACCATCAATCATATCATCTTTTTCCAGCCAGGTTCCGACAACCTTTTTTTCGGGTGAACCGCATGCGCAAAGGGAAAACAGCATAATCAAAACCAAGAATAAAGCAATTATTTTTCTCATTTTTTCGTCCTCTTTTCAAAAGAATTTTTGTAAATTCTATTATAGAACCTAAAACGACTTGTGTCAATAGCATAACGATATTGTGACAAGGTTTATGAATTGTAAAAATCACCTAAAATTATATTAGAGGTGATTTTTTATGAAAGCCGAATATAAGGAACTTTATGAAAAGTTTGGACTTAATGTTGTATATTACAGAAAGCGTAAAAAACTGACTCAGCTCCAGCTTGCGGAACTTGTGGATATTGACCGAAGCCACATCAGCGCAATTGAACTTGGAAACGTCGGCGTTTCGTTCGACGTTGTTTTTAAGCTTTGCGAAGTCCTCGAGGTAAATCCAAAAGATTTGTTTGATTTCAGGTAAAAAGCGGCGGGAGCAAGCCCCCGCCCTACATTAATTTGCAAAATAAAAAAACGGCACGCAATGCGTGCCGTTTTTATTTGCATAATTTTTATCAATATGCTTTGCCCCAATATACCATTTTGGTTGCGGGTTTTCCGCAAACGGGACAAACGTCTGCAATGTGTTCCTGTTCAAAGGGCATGCAGCGGGAAGAAACGCCTGCAACTTCTTTAAGTTTGTCTTCGCATTCGCGGTCGCCGCACCACATGGATTTGATGAAGCAGTTGCCGCTGTTTGCAATTTTGATGAATTCATCAAGGTCGCGGGCAGCAAAGGTACGGTTTTCTCTGTTTTCAAGAGCGCGCTGATAAAGACCGTCGCGAACAAGTCCGAGAATTTCGGGGATCTTGGTTTCAAGTTCGTCAAGAGATACGAAATATTTTTCGCGGTTGTCGCGGCGATCAAGAACGCACTGGTTGCTTGCAATATCGCGGGGTCCGATTTCAAGACGAACCGGAACACCTTTCATTTCATATTCAGCAAATTTCCAGCCGGGGGTCTGTTCGCTGTCGTCAAGTTTTACGCGGCAGAATTTGGAAAGACGTTCTTTAACTGCGTTAGCTGCTTCAAGAACACCGTCTTTGTGCTGCTGTGCGGGAACGATTACAACCTGGATAGGTGCAACATCGGGCGGAAGAACAAGTCCGTGGTTGTCGCCGTGGGTCATGATGATA
>JAFOYK010000050.1 GCA_017424665.1 Oscillospiraceae bacterium | reverse complement strand
GGCGATGACCCTATGCTCATGTTCTTCACTTCCGGCACCACCGGTTATCCTAAAATTGCAACCCACAGCTATAAATATCCCCTTGGGCACTATGTCACCGCAAAATACTGGCATTGGGTACGCAGAGACGGTCTTCACTTCACCATTTCCGACACCGGCTGGGGAAAAGCTCTTTGGGGCAAACTTTATGGCCAGTGGCTTTGTGAAAGCGCCGTTTTCACTTATGACTTTGACAGATTCGACGCAGCAAAGATTCTTCCGATGTTCGCGAAATATCATATCACCACTTTCTGCGCACCGCCCACCATGTACCGCATGCTCATAAAACAGGATCTTTCCAAATACGATCTTTCTTCCATCGAGCACGCAACCACCGCCGGTGAAGCGCTTAACCCGGAAGTTTTCTATCAGTTTGAAAAAGCAACCGGACTTCGCATTGCCGAAGGTTTCGGCCAGACCGAAACCACCCTTACCCTTGCAAACCTTACCGGCGGAATCCTTAAACCCGGTTCCATGGGAAGACCCACACCCGGTTATCAGATCGATATCGTTGATGCAGACGGAAATCCCGTTCCCACCGGTGAAAACGGCGAAATCGTCGTAAGAACCGACGAATCCGTTCCTTGCGGACTTTTCCTCGGTTACCACAAAGACCAGGAAAAAACCGACGCCGCCTGGCATGACGGAATGTATCATACCGGTGACCTTGCATGGAAAGATGAAGACGGATATTTCTGGTATGTCGGCAGAGCTGATGATGTTATCAAATCTTCCGGCTACCGAATCGGACCGTTTGAAATTGAAAACGTTATTATGGAACTTCCCTATGTTCTTGAATGCGGTGTTTGCGCCGCACCGGACGAAGTCCGCGGACAGGTTGTAAAAGCCTGCATCGTTCTTGTTAAAGGCGTTGAAGGCACCGATGAACTCAAAAAAGAGATTCAGGATTACGTCAAAACCCACACCGCGCCTTATAAATATCCGAGAATCGTTGAGTTCAGAACCGAGCTTCCCAAGACCATCAGCGGAAAAATTCAGAGAAACAAACTTTGATTTAAGGCTCCTCGGAGGAGGAGCTGTCACCGAAGGTGACTGAGGAGGGATATCCCCGACGCATTTTTGTTTGCGCTCCGCGTTACTTTGGTTATCCCTCATCCGTCATTTACTTCGTAAATGCCACCTTCCCCTCTGGGAAGGTTTAATTGGAATACTTATACAAAATTTTGAATTTTTGCTTGACAACAAAATAATCAAGTGCTATGATTCTTTTAATAATAAAAGGCCTTGACGAAGAGTGCAAAAAACGTTTCCCGCCTTCAGAGAGTCGGCGGTTGATGTGAGCCGATGACGAGTGTTTTTTGCTGTAGCTTCCGAGCTGAAGAGAAGAAAGCGGTTTTCCGCAAGTAGAACTCTTTCGCGTCAGCTGCGTTAGTGCTTAGGGTTTGTCTGAACCCGATGAGCGGTGTTTTGCAATAGCAAACACAATTTGAGTGGTACCGCGGGTATGTTATTTGACAGCTCGTCTCAAAGAATCATTTCTTTGGGACGGGCTTTTTTGTTTGCTCCCAAAAGGAACGGAGGATTTAATACAGATGGAAAAACAACTTACCGGACTTGAATATAAGATTCAGGAAATGGCAGAGCGTATTCGCGCACTTCGTGAAATCACCGGGCTTTCCACCGCTGAAATGGCGCAGAGAACCGGCGTTTCCGAAGAAGAATATATTGAATGTGAATCCGGCCAACGCGACCTTAACTTTGCGTTCCTTTACCGCTGTTCTTTAAGCCTCGGCGTTGATATTACCGATATTATCGAAGGCCAGAGCCCTAAACTTCGCGGATACACTGTTACACGCGCGGGTCAGGGACAGAAAATCGAACAGGCCCACGGAATGGTCTATTACAACATGGCTTCCGATTTCCGCAACAGAATTTCCGAACCGCTTTTTGTTGTAAACAAATACAGCGAAGAAGCTGAACACAGCCCCATCGCCCTCACTTCCCACGAAGGTCAGGAATTTGACCTTGTTATTGAAGGAAGCCTTAAAATTCAGTACGGCGAACATACCGAAATTCTTAATAAAGGCGACTGCATTTATTTCGACAGCTCCACCCCCCACGGAATGGTTGCCGTTGGCGGAAAAGATTGCCTTTTCTATGCAATAGTTCTTACTCCTCAGAAACAGACTTCCACCCACAAAGCGGCTATTATGCCCAACGCTCCCCACCGTTCCGACGACACCGAGCGCGTTTATAACAAATTCATCACCACCGAAAAAGATGCAAACGGTCTTTGCACCAAGATAACTTTCAAAAACGAAGAACATTTCAACTTCGCTTATGACGTTGTTGATGCTCTTGGAAGAGAGCAGCCGGACAAACTTGCAATGCTCCACATTGCAAACGACGGAACCGAACGCCGCTTCACCTTCCAGGATATCAAAAAAGAATCCGGCAGAGCCGCAAACTATTTCAAATCTCTCGGAATCAAAAAAGGCGACAAAGTTATGCTCGTTTGCAAACGCCATTATCAGTTCTGGTTTGCGATTCTCGCGCTCCACAAAATCGGCGCCGTTGCAATTCCCGCAACCAACCAGCTTGTTGAACATGACTTTGAATATCGCTTCAATTCCGCCGGAATCAGCGCCATTATCTGCACCGCAGACGGCGAAACCGCCGAAGCAGTTGACAAAGCCGCCGCAAACAGCCCTTCCCTTACCACTAAAATTATTGTTAACGGAAGCCGCGAAGGCTGGTTCAACTTTGACGAAGATTACACCATGTTCTCCAGCTCTTTCCGCAGAAACGAAGAAACCCCCTGCGGAAACGACCCGATGCTTATGTTCTTCACTTCCGGAACTTCCGGTTACCCGAAGATCGCTGCACACAACTATAAATATCCTCTCGGACATTTCATCACCGCGAAATATTGGCACTGTGTTGATCCGGAAGGACTTCATCTTACAATTTCCGACACCGGCTGGGCAAAATCCCTTTGGGGAAAACTTTACGGCCAGTGGCTCTGCGAAGCACCTATCTTTGTATATGACTTCGACAGATTCGATGCCGAAAAGATCCTTCCGATGTTCGCAAAATATCACATCACAACTTTCTGCGCACCGCCCACCATGTACCGCATGCTGATCAAACAGGATCTCAGCCGTTTCGACCTTTCCTCCATCAAGCATGCTTCCATCGCAGGCGAAGCGCTTAACCCCGAAGTTTTCCGCCAGTTTGAAAACGCAACCGGACTTCAGATTATGGAAGGTTTCGGACAGAGTGAATCCACCCTTATCATCGGTAACCTTTCCGGCGGCAGCCATAAGATCGGTTCCATGGGCAAACCTTCTCCTCTTTATGACGTTCATCTTCTTGACGCAGACGGAAACGAAGTTGCCGCCGGTGACAACGGAGAAATCTGCATCGATATAAGCAAAGGTCTTCCCTGCGGACTGAGCTATCAGTATTACGGAAGCCCCGAAAAGACCGCTGAAACCTGGAAAGACGGATTCTATCACACCGGCGACCTTGCCTGGAAAGATGAAGACGGATTCTTCTGGTATGTCGGCCGCGCCGATGACCTTATCAAATCTTCCGGTTACCGCATCGGACCGTTCGAGATTGAAAACGTTATTATGGAACTTCCCTATGTTCTTGAATGTGGTGTCTGCGCTGCTCCGGATGAAGTTCGCGGACAGGTTGTAAAAGCCTGCATCGTTCTTACCAAAGGCACCGAACCCACCGATGAACTTAAGAAAGAAATTCAGAATTACGTTAAAACCCATACCGCTCCTTATAAATATCCGAGAATCGTTGAGTTCCGCACCGAACTTCCGAAAACCACCAGCGGAAAGATTATAAGAAGCAAACTTTGATATATGGCTCCTCGGAGGAGGAGGAGCTGTCACCGAAGGTGACTGAGGAGGGAT
>JAFOYK010000216.1 GCA_017424665.1 Oscillospiraceae bacterium | reverse complement strand
CTTCCGCAAAGGCGCTTGATGAAGGGAACATTCCCCTTGCGGAAAGCGTTTCGGATATTGCGGCGCTTATTACCCAAAAGGAAAGGGAAATTGAATCTCCTTGCATGAAGCTTATTCTTCAGCAGCAACCTGTTGCAAGAGACCTTCGAACAATAACATCTGCGCTTAAAATGATTTCCGACATGGAAAGAATCGGTGATCAATCCGCGAACATGGCGGAAATTATTGCTCTTTCCAATATTTCCGCAAACGACGATACTTTCCACACCCACGAAATGGCAAAAGCCGTTATAAAAATGGTTACCGGAAGCGTTGACGCATTTGTAAAAAAGAATGTTAAAGCCGCAAATAAAGTGATAAAATCTGATGAGGAAGTCAACAGATATTTTAAAGAAATAAAGGCGCTTATTATTGAAAAGCTCCGTGATCCCGAAACCGACAGCGAATATGCCGTTGACCTCCTGATGATTGCAAAATATTTTGAAAGAATAGGCGACCACGCAAAAAAACTTGCGGGCTGGGTCGTTTATTCCACAACAGGAATAAGAGAGGAAGATTAAAAATGATTTTTTGCGTTGAAGACGACATAAGTTCCAGAGAACTGATGATATATACCCTTAAATCCGCCGGCTTTGACGCAAAGGGCTTTCCGGAAAGCACGGATTTCTGGAAGGCACTTGAGACCGAAACACCGGAACTTATAATGCTTGATATTATGCTTCCGGGCGAGGACGGAATCGAAATTCTTAAAAAGCTCCGTAAAAAAACAAAAACTGCGGATATCCCGGTAATTATGGCAACAGCGAAAGGAACGGAATTTGATAAAGTTACGGGGCTCGATACCGGTGCGGACGATTACCTTGTAAAACCTTTCGGAATGATGGAAATGATATCCCATATCAAAGCCGTACTCAGAAGAACCGCGCCAAAAACGTCGAAAAATGTTTTGAGCACCGGAAAGCTTTCACTTAATCCTGATGAGCACGCAGTTTTTGTCGATGGTAAAAAGGTCGTGCTCACTTTCAAGGAATTTGAACTTCTTAAAATTTTCATGGAGAACCCCGGAAGAGTTTTCAGCCGTGACGCTTTGCTTGAAAAAGTTTGGGGCGCGGATTATTACGGTGAAACCAGAACCGTTGATGTTCACATCGGAACATTGCGCACAAAGCTTGGCGAATGCGGAGATTATATCGAAACCGTTCGCGGAGTCGGTTACAGAATGGAGGAGCGCCATTGACAAAGAGGATCTTTCATTCAATAATTTCCGTTGCAGCGGCTGTTCTTCTGGCGTCTGTTCTTATCATTTTCGGGGTTTTCTATTCCGGTTTTTCCGACGACAGGCTTTTTCAGCTTCAAAGCCAGGCAAAAACAGTTTCTGCGGGAATTTTTCTTTTCGGAACGGATTATCTTGAAAGCATTGAAGCAAAAGATTACCGCATGACCTATATTTCTTCGGAAGGTGAAGTGCTTTTTGATTCCGAAGGGGATTTTTCCGAAATGGAAAATCATCTTGAACGAGAGGAAATTAAAAAAGCCGCCGAAAACGGAAAAGGAGAAAGCCGCCGATATTCCGAAACTTTTTCCGAAGTTTATATTTATTATGCGGAAAAACTTCCGGACGGAAGCTTTATCCGCCTTTCTGTAACAAGGGATTCTGTTTTTGCGCTTTTTATAAAAGCCGTTCTTCCTTCAATTCCGGTAATCTTTTTTGCGCTTTTTCTTTCTGTTTTTGTCGCAAAAAGACTTTCCAAAAAGATAGTTGAACCGCTGAACGCCCTTGATCTTGATAACCCTCTTGAAAACAAAAACTGTGATGAAGTTGCGCCGCTTTTGCGAAGAATTTCCGCACAGCAGATTCAGCTTAAAAAGCATGAAGAAAAGCTCCGCAAAAAGGAAAACGAGCTTGAAACCGTTCTTGAAAATATGAGCGAGGGAATTTTGCTCCTTACTTTTGAAGGAAAGATTGTTTCCATAAACTCTGCCGCAAAGCGCATTTTCGGATATTCCGGCGAAGCCGAAGGCGAAAACCTTTCTTTTGTCTGCCGTGATATTTCCGTTAAAGAAGCTTTTTTTGAAGCGGCAAAGGGAAACCGCTTTGAAAAAACAGCGGAACTTTCCGGAGGTTTCTACCGCATTGACGCAAATCCGGTTTATTCCGGAGAAAAAATCTTCGGCGTTGCGCTTTTCTTCTTTGATGTTACCGAAAAAGAAAACTCCGAACAGATTCGAAGGGAATTTACAGCAAATGTTTCCCATGAACTAAAAACCCCGCTTCATTCAATAACCGGTTTTTCCGAACTTATGGCAAGCGGAATTATGAAGCAGGAAGATTATGTTCCTTGTGCGAAGCGCATTTACGATGAAGCAAAGCGAATGACAAGACTTATCGAGGATATTATCGGCCATTCGCACCTTGACGAAAACGCCCATGGTATGAAGCGGGAAACCGTTGACCTTTATGCGGTTTCCGAAAATGTTATAAAAAACCTTGATGTTGCCGCACAGGCTATGGAAGTTGAACTTTCTCTTTCCGGAGGAAAAACAGAGATTGAAGGAATTCCGGAACTTCTTGAAGCGATTGTTTTCAACCTTTGCGATAACGCTGTAAAATATAACCGTAAAGGCGGAAAAGTAAACGTTTCTGTTACAAAAACCGCAAATGAAGCCGTTCTTTCTGTTAGGGACACCGGAATCGGAATTTCCCCGGAGCAGTTTGAACGTGTTTTTGAGCGCTTTTATCGGGTCGATAAAAGCCATTCAAAAGAAGTGGGCGGAACGGGGCTTGGTCTTTCAATAGTAAAACACGCCGCGAAAATCCATGGCGCGAAAATTGAAATTGAAAGCGAAATTGGAGAAGGAACGACTATGGTTGTACGTTTTTCCGTTTGCTGAAACAGTTACAGGAAACCATCGGTAAATTTGCCGTATTAATGCAAAGGTCTCTGGAAATGAAAAAATATTTCCGGGGTGGATTATTACCAACGTTTGAAAAAAGAATGAAAACCCATGGACTTGTGACCTGAATACAGCAGAACCCCATTCCAAAACGCAGGAAGATTTCCGCGGGTTGATTACTCCTTTGGTAAAAAAAGACATTTAATAAATTGCCCCACTACAAAGTTTCACACAGCGTGAAAAATTACAGAATAAGCCACTTAGAGAAAGTTTTGCTTGTCGGGTGGCTTATTTGTTTGCGAGGCTTTCGATTGCTTTGGCAAAACAAGTTTCAGGGTTTGGGAAAATATAAAAAGGCACCCTGCTTAAACAAAAGCAGGGTGCCTTTTTTAGTTAAAAACATGAAGAATAAGAGCATTTTTTATTTATCTTTCGCGCAGTCCATATAACGAGCAACGGCAAATCCGCCCGCAAAACAGATCATGGAAAAGATAAGCGTTCCGATTCCGCCGAAAGAGGAAGGAAGAATTTTAAGGGAAGAGGCGATTACAAAACCGAGAATTATTTTTGACATAATCGGGTAGTGTTTTGTGTAAAGCATGTTGACCACTCTTGCAAGAAGAAGAGTCGTTCCTGCAATTCCTATTACAAAAGGCAGAAGAACATTAAATTCAAGAGAGCCTATTCCCGCGGTCAAAGGTTCAAAAAGCCCGAGGATAATAAGAATTGTCGAAGAACTCATTCCAGGAACGATAAGGCTTAATCCCCAAAGAACTCCGCAAAGCACAAAGCTTCCGAAGGTTGGGGCCATTGTTACGGAAGAACCGTTTTCCAGCACATGGAAGAACAAAAACGCAAGAGCAAGAGTTATTACAAACGGGGTCCAGCTGCTTTCCGGTTCGCTTTTTTCAGAGGATTTTATAAGTTCCGGAAGGGTTCCGCAAATAAGTCCGAAGAAAAGCATCAGCGCGACCGTTGGCGTAGCATCTGGCGATGCGCGTAGAGCCAAGAAAACTATGCGTGAAGTATTAGAAGTTCTGCTTGAAACAGTTGATAAAGGCAGTGATAAGACCAACATTGAAGTTATGATGGCTAGCGCAGTTCGTAAAGCAATGAACGGTG
>JAFOYK010000036.1 GCA_017424665.1 Oscillospiraceae bacterium | reverse complement strand
ACGAATCCGCAATTGCGGAAACTTCCGAAAAATACGGAAATTATCTTTATAAAATTGCTTTCAATATTCTTTCGGATAACGAAGATTCGGAAGAAAGTGTAAACGATACATATGTTGGGGCGTGGAATTCAATTCCGCCGGAAAAACCGAATATTCTTTCTGCCTTTCTTGGAAAAATCACAAGATATATAAGTCTAAATAAATACAGAGCAAAAAGAACGCAAAAACGCGGCGGCGGAGAAATTGATATTGCCTTTGATGAAATTGAAGAATGCATTCCAAGAGAAAATGACCTCTATGACGAAATTGAAATAAAAGAACTTGCGAAAAGCATTTCAGATTATTTGAAACAGCTTCCAAAGACAGAACGACAAATTTTTGTCTGCAGATATTATTATCTCGATTCCCTTTCGGATATTTCAAAGCATTTTGGTTTCAGTAAGAGCAAAGTTGCTTCTATGCTCCACAGAACAAGAAAAAGAAGACTTGGCACAAAAAAGGTTCTTGCTTTGGTGGCAGCATTGATTATTCTTCTGATTTTTGGAATAACCTCTTTTGCGCGAGAATATAACCCGAATCTTGATGAAATTCTTTATACCATTTTTCCGAATATTGCTATGAATCTCAAGCCTGTGAACATTTCTGACGAAAATAACGGAATCAAAATGGAAATTGTTTCTGCAAAAAGAGAAGGAAAAAGAGCATATGTTTATATTTCAATGCAGGATCTTGAAGAAAAGAGAATTGATGAAACCATAGATTTATATGATAGTGTTATGCTTAATCTTCCATTTGGATTTATGGGAAACTGTACCAAAATCGGTTATGATGAGAAAACCCAAACGGCAACATTTCTGATAACAATAGACCAAAATGGTGGACTTAAAATTCCTTGGAAAAAAGTAAATTTTTCAGTTGGATGTTTTCTTAGCGGAAGAATTGAACCGGAAGGTTTTGTAGATGAAATAGATTTAACCAAGGCAGAGCTTGAACCTAAATACGAAACCGAAATAACAGGATACAAAAAACTTAAAAATAAATTTGAACCCGGTTCTCTTAAAGGTAAATTTTATCGTTTTACATATGAGAGGATTCCAAGAGTTATTCAAAATATTTTGAAATTGAATGATTGGTATTTCGAATATGAAAGATATGATGAAGAAATTGAAAAGTATCTTGCGTCAAACGAAACGTTTTATGTTTCCGAAACCGGCGCGGAATTTGTTGCAATGGGATTTATTGATAATAAGCTTCATATAAAAGTTTATTACGGAAACAGACATTACAGCGACCATATCGGATTTTTGACAATTTATGATAAAAATGGTGAAGAAATACATGCAACAAACATGAAATATATAAATAACTTCGAAGAAATAGAACCTAATTATTTTGCTCCAACAGAAACATGGGTCGATTATACTTTTGATATTTCTTCGGAAGAAATTGAGGGATGCCGTCTTTATGAAAGATATTGGAAATATCAGAATTATGTTGACGGAGATTGGGAGGTTACATTCAGAATTCCGTAAAAAAATACCCGCTCAAAGAGCGGGTATTTTTTGCTTTTTATTCAAGCGTTATTTTTTTATAGAAAACAGGTTTTAATTCATCGTCAAAATCGATTCTGTAGCCCTCAGAAGGCTTTGGCTGCCATGCATAAAAATGCTCAGCAGTTTCATCACCCGGAAACCATGTGAGCATTAAACCGGCAATAACGCCGCCGTGGCAAACGATTATGCAGTCGGTTCCGATGTAATCTTCCATTGCTTCAAGGGAGCGGTTCAGCATAATTTCACCGCTTTCGCCGTTTGGACAGATATTTCTCCAGTTATCTCCGGTTATCCACGCCTGATAGTCTTCCCTGTCTTTGAGCTGTTCATAGCCTTTCATTTCAAAATCGCCGAAGCTGAATTCTCTCATTCTCGGGTCGGTTTTGTGGGGAACTTCCCTTCCGTACATTTCGAAAAGAGTTTGTTCTGTTCTGCAAAGATCGGTGGTGATTATTTTAAAACCTTCGGTTTCGGGATATATTCCGGCTTCACGGCGTTCGCGAATGGCTTCGATTCCCTCTTCGATAAGCGGAATATCGGTGCTTCCGTAATATAAACGGAGTTTGTTGCCTTCGGTAATTCCGTGGCGAAAAAGATAAATAGTGCTCATGTTATTTCAACCTCTGGGAAAGTCCGCAAAAAATTCTGTCAACATGATCGGCTTCTTTGGAAAGTTTTATAAGAAGTCTTCCGTTAGCTTCGCGCCATGCTCTTTCTGTTTTGTTAATCGGAACGACACCGCAGGAAATATCATCGGAAATGATTATTTTATCTTCAATGTTTTCTACGTGCTCAAAAAAATAATCTGCCGGTTCAAAACCGTGCTCAACACACCAGAAACTGAAACGCTCGATGTGGCTTATACATTTTTTATCAAATTCCGGAGCGGAATCTTTATTGCAAACAAAGATTTCCTCATCGGAAATATTGAAATTTTCTTTTGCAAAAGCGGTTTTTCCCTGAAAAGCACCGCCGATTATAAGTTCCATAAAATTCTCCTTACATAAGAGTTAATACAATTACTCCGCAAAGTTCGGCGATGGTATGTCCAAAACCGGTGACATCACCGGAAAATCCGTCGAGATTTTTAAAAGCATAAGCGGTTGCAAATACATAACCGAGAATGGTTGCAACGGAAATTATGAAACCATCAAGGCTGAAAAGATAGCTTGCGATAGCAACGGTAATAATCAGAATGGCGCAAAGCGCAATTATATTTCCTTTGCTGATTCCTTTTTGGAAGTTTCCGGCATATTCACTGTGTCCCATGGGGCGAAGAGTTGAAACGCCGATTGCGCTGCAGGCGCGGGAAATTGTGCAAATCAAAATAAGCATCCAGGCTTCCCCGTTTCTGCTTGCAAAAGCGGCAAAACTGAACATAAAAAGAGTTGCAAGCGCAATTACCGCAAAAGATCCGACGTGTGAATCTTTGAGTATTTCTCTTTTCTTTTCAAGAGGTCTGCGGGAAAAAATTGCGTCGCAGCAATCCATATATCCGTCAAGATGGATTCCGCCGGTTAAAAGGTAAGGCGTAAGCGCCAGAATCGCGGCGGCAAACATCTGAGGACAGTTTATTTTATCAAGTAAAAAAGCGGTCAAAGCCCAAATTCCGCCTATTATTGTTCCTACAAAAGGAAAAACAACAAGCATAAGCGAGCGTACCGAATCTTCCCAAACATGGGAAAAAGGTGTCGGAATTGCGCAGAACATGCTGAAACTCATGCAAAACGCTTTAAGAAGTTTTTTCAAACAAGTTCAGCTCCTTTATAAAAAATAATCCGGCCGCAGGAAAATTCCGCGACAACGTCACATTTTTCCGCAACGGCACGGTCAACTTTCGCAAGCCCTTCTCTGTAGGAATCGGTCCATTCATCATAAAAAGCGGCATCGCAGAAAATATTATCGGAAACGAAAACAACGTTTTTGACCGAATCTGCAAAATCGATAAGTTCCTTGGCAACTTTTTCTGCGGCGGGTTTATTGATTTCACCGCTCATTCCGCCGAACATTTCGTTGGATAATAATGCGGTAACGCTATCGACAAGGTAAGTTCCTTTACAGTCAAATTCTTCGCTGTGTAATGCGATATCTCTGCCCCATTCGGCAGTTTTAAAGCCCCAGCCAGCTCTTTCTTTCCTATGACGCAAGACTCTTGCATCGTCTTCATCATCTCTGGGTTCCATTGTTGCAAGATACCAGAGATGTTCTTCGGAAGAAAGCTTTTTGGCAATTTCCTGGGCAAACATGGATTTTCCGTTTTTTGCTCCGCCGGATATATAAACTTTCATCTTTCCACCGTAAAATGATCGCCTTCGCGAATTTCGTCAAGATAACTGTCGTCAATGCTTGCTTCATCAAAAGTTGCCATTTCGTTCATAATGGCATAAGCCGCATCAAGAACGCGGAACATAATCGGACAGCCGCTTCCCTCTCCGAGACGCATTTTCATAAGAAGCGGCGCTTCAAGACCCAGTTCGTTCATTGCGAGAACATAACCGGGTTCAAAAGAAGCATGGGATGCTATAAGATAATCCTTCACGTTCGGGCAAAGTCTTGCGGCGCAAAGGGCGGCAACAATTGAGATGAAACCGTCGATAACAACGGGAATTCTGTGTTCAGCGGCACCGAGAAAAACACCGCACATTGCGGCAATATCGAGTCCACCGACTTTAGAGATAACGTCAATGGGGTCGTTTATATCGGGTTTATGTTTTTCGATTGCTCCGTCGATAACTTCGATTT
>JAFOYK010000034.1 GCA_017424665.1 Oscillospiraceae bacterium | reverse complement strand
TCCATTTCCGACGCTGAAGTTGAATATGAAGACCAGGCAGGCCATTTCTGGCACCTTCGCTATCCGCTTACCGATGGCAGCGGCTGGCTTGAACTTGCAACCACCCGTCCCGAAACCCTTCTCGGCGATACCGCTGTTGCAGTTAACCCCAAAGATGAAAGATACACTTCCTATATCGGCAAAACCGTAACCCTTCCTCTCGTTGGCCGCGAAATTCCTGTTGTTGCAGACGAATACGTCGATATGGAATTCGGTACCGGTGTTGTAAAAATCACCCCTGCACACGACCCTAACGACTTTGAAGTAGGTCTTCGCCACAACCTTCCTGTCATCAACGTAATGACCGATGACGCAAAGATCACCGAAGATTATCCCAAATATGCAGGCATGGACCGTTACGACGCAAGAAAAGCAATCGTAGCAGACCTTGATGAAGGCGGCTTCCTTGTTCGCGTTGAAGACCACGAACACAACGTAGGTACCTGCTATCGCTGCCACACCACTGTTGAACCCAGAGTTTCTCTCCAGTGGTTCGTTGCCATGAAAGAACTTGCAAAACCCGCTATCGAGGCTGTAAAAGACGGTGACGTACGTTTCGTTCCCGAAAGATTCGACAAAAACTATTTCCACTGGATGGAAAACATCCGTGACTGGTGCATCAGCCGTCAGCTCTGGTGGGGTCACAGAATCCCCGTCTGGTATTGCGACGATTGCGGCGAAGCAACCCTTTGCATCGACGGTGAACCGAAATGCTGCGAACATTGCCACAGCGAAAAGATCCACCAGGATCCCGATACTCTCGATACCTGGTTCAGCTCCGCTCTCTGGCCTTTCAGCACCATGGGCTGGCCCGAAGAAACTCCTGAATATAACTATTTCTATCCGACCAACGTTCTCGTAACCGGATACGATATCATCACTTTCTGGGTTTCCAGAATGATTTTCTCCGCACTTGCTTACACCGGCAAGAAACCTTTCACCGATGTTGTTATCCACGGCCTTGTTCGTGACGCTCTCGGCAGAAAGATGTCCAAATCTCTCGGAAACGGCATTGACCCCCTTGAAATCATCGACACTTACGGCGCAGACGCTCTTCGTCTTGCCCTCGTAACCGGTATTTCAGCAGGTAACGATACCCGTTTCACCGACGAAAAAGTAACTTCCTGCCGTAACTTCGCAAACAAACTCTGGAACGCGGCAAGATTCGTTCTTATGAACCTTCCGGAAGATTTCAACGAAACCGAACTTCCCGAAGAACTTGCTCTTGAAGATAAATGGCTTCTTTCCCAGTATAACGACCTTGTTAAAGCAGCAACCGAAAACATCGAAAATTATGATATCGGCGTAGCTGAACAGAAGATCGTTGACTTCATCTGGGATACTTACTGCAGCTGGTATATCGAACTTGCAAAAGCAAGACTTCAGGGCGAATCCGCAGATTCAGCAAGAAGAGTTCTTGTTTACGTTCTCACCGGCGTTCTTAAACTTCTCCATCCCTTCATGCCTTTCATCACTGAAGAGATCTGGCAGGCACTTCCTCACGAAGGCGATTCCATCATGGTCGCAAAATGGCCTGAATATACCGAAGAATATTGCTTCACCGAAGAAGCCGCAGACTTCACCAAAGTTATGGACGCTATCAAAGCTATCCGTAACCGCAGAGCAGAGATGAACGTTCCTCCTTCCAAGAAGGCAAAACTCTTCATCGAAACCGATTCCGCTGAAGTTTTTGAACAGGGAGCACCCTTCCTTATCAAACTTGCTTCCGCTTCCGAAGTTGACATCAACGCCCAGTTCGACAAAGCGGGCGCTGTTCAGGTTATCACCGACGCGGCAAAGATCTATATCCCCATGGCAGAACTTATCGACATGGCAAAAGAGCTTGAGCGTCTTAACAAAGAAAAAGAACAGTGCGAAAAACAGGCAACCGGCCTTGAAGCAAGACTCAACAACCCCGGTTTTGTAAACAAAGCTCCGGAAAACGTTGTTGCCGCAGAACGCGACAGACTTGCAAAACTTAAGGAAAGACTTGCAAAACTCGAAGAATCCATTGCAGCAATGAAATAATCAAAAAAGAGCCGCCGGGAACGGCGGCTCTTATAACTTTAAAACGAAAGGCGGAAAAAACCGATGGAATATGAAGAAAGCCTTGAATATATCGCGAATTTTCCGCGGTTCAAAAAAGAACCTTCTCTTGAGGAGATGAAAAAGCTTCTTGAAAGGCTTGGAAACCCCCAGGAAAAACTCCGCAGCATAAACGTTGCCGGAACGAACGGAAAAGGTTCCACCGTTGCAATGCTCGCTTCCGTTCTGAGCACCGCAGGCTATAAAACCGGAAGATACATCTCTCCCTATGTGCTCGAATTCCGCGAACGCATGATGATAAACGGAAAGATGATCGGTAAAAAACGCCTTGTTAAAATTGTTGAAACGGTTAAAAAAGAGGCGGATGCGCTTCTTGAGCAGGGAATCATGCTCAACGCTTTCGAAATCACGACCGCTTGCGCAATGCTTTGGTTTGCGGAAGAAAATTGCGATTTTGTGGTGCTCGAAGCAGGAATGGGCGGAAGATTTGACGCAACAAACACCGTTCCGGAACCGGTTTTGCAGATCATAACCGCCGTTGGTCTTGACCACACCGAAATTCTCGGCGATACTCTTGCGAAAATCACCGCGGAAAAATGCGGAATTCTTCGCCCGGGATGCACTCTTTTAACTTCTCCGGGACAGGAACAGGAAGTCCTTACAACAATGCTCAACATCTGCGCCGACCTTGACGCAACTTTTGTAACCGGCGCCGCCGGAAGAGCAAAACTTGTTTCTGAAGACGTTTCCGGAATGGATATTCTGGTTGGAAAAACCGAACTTTCCCTTTCCCTTGGCGGAAAACACCAGATAAACAACCTTCTTACCGTTTATTCCGCGGTAAGCATTCTTCGCGAAAAGCATTTTGTAATAAAGGACGAGCATCTTGTTGAAGGAATTGCGGCAACAAAGTTCCCCGCAAGGTTTGAACTTTGCTCAAAAGAGCCTGTCGTTATCCTTGACGGTGCTCATAACCCCCAGGCGGCAAAAGCACTTGCGGTTAACGTTGAGGCTTTTTTGCCGAAAAAATGCACTCTTCTTTGCGGAATGATGGCGGATAAAGATTGTGAAACCGTTATGGCGGAACTTGCACCGCATTTTGAGCACGTGATTACTGTTCCAGTTGAAAACCCAAGAATGGTTGCACCGGAAGAACTTGCAAAATTTGCTCAAAAATACTGTAAAAATGTTTCTGCAAAGGAGAATGCGAAGGAAGCCCTTGCAGAAACCCTTAAAAATCTTAAAGATGACGAGGCACTTGTTGTTGCCGGTTCGCTTTATCTTGCTTCGGAACTTCGCCCGATGCTCATGAAATTCAAAGGCAACCCGAACGTTCAGTAAGGTGATATATGGCGGATATTATAAAAATAACCGACAGGATTTCTTATATCAAAGCGACCGAAAAGCCGCTTTCCGCAGACGTTGGAATTATAGAAGGCGATGAATCTGTCTGGATTTTTGATGTTGGCGCGGATGAATCCGTTCCGATATCATTAAACAAAATTTCAAAACCGAAGAATGCGGTGATTTCCCATTTCCATCCCGACCATATGAGAAACCTTGAGCACGTAGATTTGAATGAAATTTACCTTGGGGCGAACACTTTTAAATATGCAAAGCGCGGAACGGTCGTTGATAAGGACGTTTTTATAGATGACGGAATTACAATTCACATTTTTCCGCTTCCTTCAAGCCACGCAAAAGGTTCCCTTGGAATGGAAATAGGGGATTATGCTTTTCTCGGTGATGCAACTTATTCCACAATGAAGCAGGGGAAGGTTTGTTATAATGCTTCCGTGCTCAAAGAAGAAATTGCGGTGCTCAAAAACCTTTCCGCAAAATTTTTTCTCATCAGCCACGATGAAAAATTCATCAGACCGAAGGAAGAAATCATAGAGGAACTTGAAGAAATTTATAAAAAACGCGACCCGAAAGAAAGTTACATCTGTATATAAAAACACCCTCCGGATTTCCGGAGGGTGTTTTTTGTTTTAATCTTTATAAACCGGAAGTTCGATCCAGAATTCGGAACCTTTTCCAAGTTCGCTTTTAACTCCGCAGCTTCCGCCGCACATTTTTATTCCGGTGCTTACTATTGCAAGACCAAGTCCGGCGCCGCCGCCGAAACCCTTCTGATAACGTTCCCAGATTCCGTCGAGCATTTCCGGCGGAATTCCGCGGCCGTTATCGGCTACGGAAATTCGGACATTGTTTTCGCTTACCGTCTGGCGAACCGTTATTGAAATGTTTTCTCCGCCGTGGTTGACAGCGTTGTTTATAAGGTTATAAATTGCTTCGGAAACAAGAACTTCGTCGGCGTTTACTAAAACGTCGCAATCGCTTTCAAAGCGGATATCGGTTTTTCCTGCGGAAAGTTTTTCAAACTGCGTTACTATGTCGGAAGTTTCGTCGGTTATGCAGAAGATGACCGGAATGAAATTGAAAGTTCCGCTCTGGAGCTTTGAAAGATCCAAAGCGTCGTTAACAAGTTTTGTAAGGCGTTTTGTTTCGTCGATGATTATCTGAATGTTTTCGGAATTGTTTTCTCCGGGAATATCGCGCATCATTTCGCCGTAACCGCCGATCATTGTAAGAGGGGTTCGAAGGTCGTGGCTTACGTTCGCAAGAAGCTCTTTTCGAAGTTTGTCGGTTTTTCGAAGTTTTTGTGCGGAATTATTAAGAGTGTTGCTCAGCTGAGCAATTTCGCTGCAGCCGCCGCCTTCGAAAACAACTTCGTAATCTCCGGTCGCAAGCTGTTTTGCGGAATCGGAAAGCTTACGGATGGGGCTTGAAAGACCTTTGGAAGCAGCATAAGCAAAAACTGTTCCTATTGCGAAAGCAAAAACGCTTGCGATCGAAAGGATAATCGTAAGAACTTCGCTTACGGAAGAAATCGGTTCCATTCTTGAAACGATTACGAGAAGAGAACGTTCGTCGGAACCGGAAATGATCTCCTTTGCCACTATCATGCTGCTGTAACCGTTTTGTTTAGGAACATTTCCGACGAAATGGGAAGGATCATAAATAAGGGCGTCGCCGCTGTCGGTGAAAACACCGGAAGATTCCACTTCCGTTACATAAGTTCCGCCGTTTTCCAAAGCAAGTTTCCAATATTCAAGCATTCCTTCGGGAGCTTTTCCGAAACGGACGCTTGTTGAACGCTCTGTCGCGCTTTTTATGGTCCCGTTGTCGCTTAAAAGATAGACCGAAATTTCGTTTTCCTGGCTTATCGAGATGAGAAGGCTGTTAAGTTCCGGGTTGTCGATGTTTTCCGCAATGGTTTCGGAATGGGATTCCATTGTTTTCTTCGTGTAAAGAGCATATATGCTGTCCAGAAGAACCGTTTGCATCAGCCAGAGGATGAGAAGCAGCGAGACGGCAAAACCGATGAAATAGGCGCAAAGCTTCCAGCGGATAGAAACTTTATCACTCGTCAAAGCGATAGCCAACTCCTCTCAGGGTGGAGATACAGCGGCTGTAAGGGCCGAGAATTTTGCGAAGCTGTTTTATATGGGTATCTATGGTTCGGTCGTCGCCGAGGAAATCATAGCCCCAGACTTCGTTGATGAGCTTTTCGCGGGAAAGAGCGATTCCGCGGTTTTTAACAAGGAAGAAAAGAAGGTCATATTCTCTTGGAGAAAGATCGACCTGCTTTCCGTCAACAGTAACAAGGCGTCCGGTGAAATCCACAACAAGTCCCTCGTGGCTGAAAACTTCCTTTGTTTCGGGAAGGGCGATTCCGCCGCGTTTTAAAATTGCGCCGATTCGCATCATAAGTTCTTTAGGAGAGAAAGGCTTTACAACATAATCGTCAACTCCGGATTCGAAACCGTGGACTTTGTCATATTCCTCGCCCCTTGCGGAAAGCATTATTATCGGAACGTTGGAAAACTTGCGTATTTCGCGGCAGGCGGAAAATCCGTCAAGCTCCGGCATCATTACATCCATGATGATTATATCCGGTTTGCTGCTTTTACAGATTTCGAGAGCTTTAAGCCCGTTGGAGGCTTCGCATACTTCATAGCCTTCGAATTTTGCGTATTTTTTGATAAGGTCGCGGACACGGAGTTCGTCGTCAACGATAAGGATCCTGCTCATTTTTTGCTTCCTTTCATAAATTGCTGTCTGCATTCTATCATCACATAGTGTGGATAATGTGATGAGAACGCAAAAGCGAGGGACAAAAAGGCTTATTTTTTATTAATAAGGTCATCAAGAAGACCTTTTATAACTTTTTTTCGAAATTCTGTTTCCGCCGGCGCAAGATAGAAACGGCCTTTTTCAAAAGTAAGGCAGTCGCCGTCTTTTGCGTTTTCGGGAAGACGGCTTGCGGAAACAAAAAGCATTGCGCCGTCGGTGTTTTCAACGGCGGCAATTCCTTCTTCAATTCGGTCAAGTTTATAAACTTCCATTTTTATCATCTCCGGGTGGAAACGGTGACGGTTTTTCCGTCGGTGCGGAAAACAATGTCGCCGTCATAATCTGTTCTGAAATATTTGATTTTCATATCGTTTAAAGAAGAAATTGTTTCGCGGTGCGGGTGGCCGTAATCGTTATTATATCCGCAGGAAATTGCGGCGAAAACGGGGTTTGCTGTTTTAAGGAAAAGCGCGGAGTTTGAAGTGGAACTTCCGTGGTGGCCCGCGTTAAGAACGGTGCAGGAAATATCCGCTCCGGAAGAAACGAGCGAAAGTTCAATTTCCTCTTCGGCATCGCCGGTGAAAAGAAAACTTATCTCGCCGAAGGTGAGTTTGGAAATGATTGAATAATTGTTGAGATTATCGCCGGAATATCCTTCCGGGCCGAGAATTTCGAGAACCGCGCCGCCGAGTTCAAAAATTTTTCCGGTTTCGGAATAGGAAACGGAACAGCCTTTTTTGGAAACGCTTCGGAGGAAGTCTTCGTAAAGCGAGGTGGTCGGAAGAAATTCAGCGGGAATTTCGGGAATTATTACTTCGCCGACGGGAAATCTTTCCACGATTTCCGAAGCGGAACCTATATGGTCGGCATGGGGATGGGTCGTGATGAAAAGATCGATCACATAAACTTTGTTTGTGCGAAGATAGTTTTCGATTTTCTTTTCACAGCCGATGTTTCCGGCGTCTATAAGAACATTTTTGCCGGGAGTTTTTATAAGGATACATTCCGCCTGGCCGACGTCGATGAAATGTACTTCGGTTTCGGAAGATTCGCTGACGCCATTTTGTGTTGCGGAAAGGATCTTAAGATAAGAATCCTCGCTGATGATTCCGTGTTCGTAAAGGGTGGCGCTGATAAAAACGATTATTACCGCAAAAAGCGCGGCAAAAAAGCCGGCAGGGCTTTGGTTAAATGCTCTCATAAAGGTTCACCGATTCAAGATTTTTTTCTGCGGCATAATTCCAGCAATGGGCAGTTCCGCCGGAAAGACCGTTATAATAACCGATAATTCCGGTGGAATTATCGACCATATAGATATTGCGGCGGTGTTCGCAGCCGGAAAAATATTTTTCAGAAAGGGAAATCACCGCATCCGCTTTTGATAGGACGTTTCCCATTCTTTTAACAGTTCTTAAAGAATGTCGCTTCGGTGCTTCGGAATAAGGTAGCACCGCAACAAGAGCGATTCCTTCAAGTTCGGATTTAAGTTCAAGAACGATTTCCGCGGCGAAAAGATCGAAGCCTTCCGCCATTCCGCTTATGAAAAAACGAAAGCCTTCATCGTAAAAATCGATTAGTGCCGCGCGGAGATTTGTTTTGAGCGCGATTATCTCCGGCGAGAATTCGTTTCCGTTCATAGGAAGTTTCGAAGGCCTTGGGCCGGTGAAACAGCAGGTGGTTTCAGGATTCATACAGCGGTTCCTTTCTCAACTACCCAGAAAAACGCGGTGAGAAGGCCAAAAATCACCGGCTGATGAACGATATATATCGCAAGGGTGTTGGAACCGATTTTGCAAAG
>JAFOYK010000131.1 GCA_017424665.1 Oscillospiraceae bacterium | reverse complement strand
CGGAAAAAACGAAGAACCGGTTGTTGTTGAACCGAACGAAGAACCTTCGGAAATTGAAAACAGCGAAACAGAAGAAATAAGCGAAGAATTCGTTGAAGAAATTATCCTCAATTTCGGTGCGGAAAAGCTTGAAAACGGAACTTTCCGAACTTCGAAAACCGGCGGCTTCTTTTTCAATACGGAATTTGAAGATGGTTCAAAACTTGAAACAAAATATTATTTTTCTTGGGCAACCAGAAAATTTGTCGAAAAATACAGCGATTACAGCACCCGTTTTGCCTCACCTCATGGAATCGGCTACTCCTTCCCTGCGGAAGAATTTGAAGAAATAATTGGAACGTTTTTTGGTGCAACTTCCGAGCATCTCCGCTCCGAAAATACTTTTTACTGTGAAGAACACAATGCCTATTGTTCTCCCGGCGGCGGAATAGGTTTCGGTGACCAAAATGATTTCATAATTGAATCCTATGAGCAAAACGAAAATCTGCTCACAATTAAAATCAAAAGCGAAAACGTCATAACCATTCTTAAAGTCGAAATTCTTGATGACGGAAATTACCGTTATTTAAGCCTTCTTTTCCCTGAAAGAGACCCTTCCCCTGCTGAACCCGAAAAAGTTTATTTCCGGTTTGATGAAGCCGAGGAACCGAAGACCCTTTCCGTCGGTGACTATTTTGGCGAATGGAAACTTGAAAACCTCGAAATCGATTACGATGAATCCGGTTCCGCAATGATTGATTCCATCGATGCGGATTTTTCCGGAAACCTTACGCTGACAGGATATATTGAACTCTGTCCGCTTTCTGAGCCCTTTTATGAATTCATTCCTTCCGAATATGACCTTCCAAGAATTCCCGGTGTTGTTGCGGAAGGTTTCAAAGAAAAATTCAGTCATTTTGGCCTTAAAATCCCGGAAGGTCTTGAAAATTCTCCGAATCTTGACCACGGCGAAACTCTTCCTTGTATTATAAAAGTAAGCGGTTACCATCTTTCCCGCGCATACACAGAAGGGGTGGATTCCTTTGACGTTGTTGAAATTAAACCCATAGGTTCAAAGGTTGACCTTTCCCCGCTTCAAAAAGAAATGCTTTTTAATTTCGGCGCAAAGGAAAAAGAATTCGGCACTATCCGCTCGAACAAAACCACAAGCCTTTATTTCAATACCGAAGGTTATGAGGATATGTCAAAGCTCGACGGAACATACTATTTCGGTTGGGCAATGTTCTATTTCCAAAACAACTATGATTACGAAACCCAAAAAGAACTTTTCGGAGGAGCCGGCGAAGGAATGGGCTGGGCCTTCCCTTCCGAATATTACGAACCCGCCGTTTATAAATATTTCGGTGTTCCTGCGGAAGAACTTCGCAAAAGCGAAATTTATAATGCCGAAAGAGATTATTACAACATTCCTTTCGACGGCGGAATCGGAGATTATCCCTATATTGTAGTAAACAGCATTGACGAAACAGAAGAAACCGTTGTTTTCCATATAACTCTGGTGCATATTATCGATAAAAACTTCGATATGGCGCTTACAGTAAAACTCCTTCCGGATGGAGGATATAATTACGTAAGCTATCTTCCGGAATAACAAAAAACTGAAAAAGCCTGCCGGCCGGCTGGCTTTTTGTTTGGGAAAACATGGCGGAATATGCAAAAATATGCAGCAAAAGGTGGAACAAACTAATAATTCTGCCGTTTTTCTGCATGTCTTTTCAAAACATCTTGACAAATTCAATTTAAAGGTGCAATATATTGGAGATATTTTTTTATGAATGAAAGGAAATTAATATGAAAAGAATTTTTGCGCTTTTAATTGCATTTATGCTTCTCGTTTCTTTTGCCGCCTGCGCAAATGAAGAAACCGAAATCACCGAAGAGGATGTCGCACTTTACAAAGAAATGCTCGTAAATTTCGGCGGAACCCTTAAATTTGACGGTTCCATCGTTGTTTCCAGAAAAGGCAGCTTCTATGATTTTGCCGAAGGAATCGAAGATTGCTCCGCAATGGAACCCAACAGCTATTACACCTGGGTCGTTTCCGGAACCGAAAACTCCGACAAAGTAAAAGTTACTCCCGCAGGTTTTGAATCCGAAGTTTACGCATATTCCGCAGATTTCTTCGAAGGCGAAGTAAACAAATATTTCGGCGTTTCCGCTGAATATCTTCACGGAAGCGAATATTACTATTCCGAGCCCGGCTGCTATTATTCCGACGGCGTTTCTTCTTCCGAAGAATATACCTATGTTGAATATGTTTCCGCAGAAAAATCCGACGATTTTGTAACCATTCACTTCACCCTTACCAACACAAGCGGAAGCACCAACCATGCTCTTACCGTAAAACTTCTTCCGGAAGGCGGATATAACTACGTAAGCTATATTGCTGAATAATTTAAGATTTAAAAAAGGCCTGCCATTCGGCAGGCCTTTTTGATGTTTACAAAATCGCTTAAATATATTATAATTTTGTTATAAATTTATCAGGAGGTTTTATCCTATGAAACTTGAAAACAAAGTTGCAATCGTAACCGGCGGCGCAATGGGAAACGGTCTTGGAATCGTAAAAGTTTTCCTTAAATACGGCGCAAAGGTCGCAATTTTCGATTACAGCGAAAAAGTGACCGAAGTTGCAAAATCCTTCAAAGCGGAAGGCTTCGAAGTTCTCGGATATCTTTGCGATGTTCGCGACAACGATGCTATTAAAGCAAACGTTGCCGACGTAATTGAAAAATTCGGCACCGTCGATATCCTTGTTAACAACGCGGGAATCGCTTGGCTCGATACCTTTATGAACACCGATGATAAACTTCGCGACGCTCATTTTGATATCAACATCAAAGGTTCCTGGAACATGGCAAAAGCGGTTTGCCCCATTATGATGGAAAAGAAAAAGGGCGCAATCGTAAACCTTTCTTCCGTAACCGGCCCTCTTGTTGCAGACCCGGGCGAAGTTGCTTACGCAACCACCAAAGCCGCTCTCATGGGCTTTACCAAAGGTCTTGCGGCAGAAATGGTTCCTTACGGAATCCGTGTTAACGCTATCCAGCCCGGATATATCATGACCCCCATGGTAGAAGGAATTGCCGAAGCTTCCAACTCTTCCGATCCGGAAAGCGTAATTTCCGGAATCGGTGCCGGAATTCCTATGGGAAGACTTGGTACTATAGAAGAACTTGGCGAGCTTGCTGCTTTCCTTGCTTCCGACGAATCTTCCTACATCACCGGCCAGGGAATCGTTATCGACGGCGGTTCCACCATGCCCGAAACTTCCAGTGTTGGCGTAACCGAAT
>JAFOYK010000198.1 GCA_017424665.1 Oscillospiraceae bacterium | reverse complement strand
TTTTAAATTTATAAGTTTATCATTCATCGCAGCAGACCTCCTTAACCTATCGCGTTGGCGCCGCTTACGATCTCGGTGATCTCCTGGGTGATTGCGCCCTGTCTTGCCCGGTTATAAGCAAGGCTGAGATCCGCGATGATTTCATCGGCGTTGTCTGTTGCGTTTTCCATAGCCATTCTTCTGCTGGCAAGTTCGCCCGCTGCGCTTTCAAGAAGCGCACCGTAAATTGCGTTGTCGATATAAGACGGAATAAGCAGGTTTGCAAGATAATCTGCCGATGGCTCGAAAATCATGTTCTTTGCCGGCTCGTCGCCGAAAAGTCCGCTTTCGGGTTTATATTCGCCAACTGCTGTTTCGGTATCGACTTCATCCACCTTGGTTGCAAGTTCTTCTCTTGAAAGAGGAAGAAGCTTTATCATGGTGGGTTTCTGGGAAATTACCGAAACAAAGCGGTTATACATAACGTAGATGCTGCCTACTTTGCCATCAAGGAAAAGGGTTGTTGCCGCTTTTCCGATGCTGTTCGCAACGCCGAGACTTGCTTCGTCGCTTTCGCCGATATAGGAACCGAGAATTTCATAGTTTCTGCGGCGGAAGTAATCAAGACCTTTTGCGCCGGAAACCATTACCGCACATTCCTTGCTCTGTTTCATCGCTTCGGCGGTGAATTTAAGAAGACCGGAGTTGAAACCGCCAGCAAGACCTTTATCGCTTGTTACAACGATATAAAGGTCTTTTTCACAGCCGTTGGGCTTAAAAAATGCGCTGGGTTCTTCTTTTTCAAGAGCGCCGGAAATCATATGCATGGTTTCGATTACGTAATTGGTGTAAGCTCTTCTTGCGTCGGCTTTCATTCTTGCGTTACGGAGCTTTGCGCTTGCAACAAGCTGCATGGCGTGAGTGATCTGTTTAGTGGAAGTGACACTTTTTATGCGACGTTTGATATCGCGCATTGAGTCAGCCATAAATACACCTCTGCATTACTTGTTTTCTTCAGCTTTGAAAGTGGTTTTGAATTCTTCAACAACAGCCGCGACTTTTGCCTGAAGCTCTTTGTCGAAGTTTTTAGTGGTTTTGATCTCCTGAAGGAGTTCCGGATAACGGTATCTTGCGAATTCGATAAGTTCTTTTTCGAAACGCTTGATGTCTTCAACGGGGATATCGTTGGTGTGGTTATCGGAAACCGCGAAGATGATGAGGACCTGGTCTTCAACTCTCATCGGCGCATACTGATCCTGTTTAAGGATCTCAACGATGCGTTTACCTTTTTCAAGCTGTGCCTTGGTCTCTTTATCAAGGTCAGCACCGAACTGTGCGAAGGAAGCAAGTTCACGGTACTGAGCATATTCGATACGAAGAGGGCCTGCGATCTTCTTCATGGATTTGATCTGTGCGGAACCGCCTACTCGGGAAACGGAGATACCCGGGTTAACCGCAGGGCGAACGCCCTGGTTAAAGAGGTCGGTTTCAAGGAAGATCTGACCGTCGGTAATGGAAATTACGTTGGTCGGGATATAAGCGGAAATATCGCCCGCCTGGGTCTCGATTATCGGAAGTGCGGTGATGGAGCCGCCTTTTTCGAGTTTTGCCGCTCTTTCAAGAAGACGGGAATGGAGATAGAAAACGTCGCCGGGGTAAGCTTCACGTCCCGGAGCACGTTTAAGAAGAAGTGCCATGGAACGGTATGCAACGGCGTGTTTGGAAAGGTCATCGTAAACGATGAGAACGTCTTTGCCCTGGTCCATGAAGTACTCTGCAATTGCAACACCGGAATAAGGCGCAAGGTACTGAAGAGGTGCTTTTTCGGAAGCAGTGGAAGCAACAACAAGGCTGTATTCCATTGCACCGGCTTCGGTAAGTTTCTGTACCATCTGTGCAACGGTGGAAGCCTTCTGGCCGATTGCAACGTAGATGCAGATTACGTTTTCGCCTTTCTGGTTGATGATGGTATCGATCGCAAGAGCGGTTTTACCGGTCTGGCGGTCGCCGATGATAAGCTCACGCTGACCGCGGCCGATAGGAATAAGGCTGTCTACTGCTTTATAACCGGTCTGGAGCGGGCTGTCAACGGATTTTCTTTCAATAACGCCGTGAGCTTTTTTCTCAACCTGGCGGTATTCTTCGGTGAGTATCGGGCCTTTGCCGTCGATGGGCTGGCCAAGAGCGTTTACGACTCGACCGATCATGGCTTCGCCAACCGGAACGGAAACGATTTTTCCGGTGCAGCGAACTTTGTCACCCTCAACGATTTTGCTGTCATCGCCGAGAAGTACGCAGCCTATGTTGTTCTCCTCAAGGTTCTGGACCATTCCGTAAACCTCGCCGGGGAATTCGATAAGCTCGCCTGCCATTGCGTTGTCAAGTCCATGAACCCTTGCGATACCGTCACCGACCTGAACAACGGTTCCGAACTGGGAAGTTTCAAGTCGGCCTTCATAATTTCTGATCTGTTCTTTGATCAGTTTGTTGATTTCATCGGGTCTGAGATTCATTAACTTTTCATGCCCCTTTTATCATATTTGAATTGATTTCAGCTGTTTTTTAAGTCCTTCGAATTTTGCTTTAACGGAAGCGTCGAGCATTTCGTTGCCGACGTAAAGAATCATTCCGCCGATTATCGAAGGATCCACCGAGGTTTTGAGCACGATGGTTTTGCCGTATTTTTCTCCGAGTTCCTTCTTGACCTGTTCGATCTGGTCTTCGGTCATCTCAATTGCGGTAACGGCTTCCGCTTCGAGAATGTTTTTCTTTTCTTTATATCCGCGTTCAAAGTCAAGGAACATTTCCATAACTTCGTCCATGCGGTTTCTGTCGATAAGAGTCATAAGGAAGCTTATAAGATAGGTGTTTCCGCCGTCGAGGATTTTGGAAACGGTTGCTTTAAGTTCTTCGGAAGAAAGGATTTTCTCGGTCATAAGACGCTCAAAATCCTTATCGGCTTTCATTTCGGCATAAAGAGCGCCGAACTGTTCGTAAACCTCGTCTTCGCAATTTTCCTCAAAAGCAATATCAAGAAGAGCTTCGGAATATCTTCTGACCGCAAGGCTCATAAGCTTACACCTCCTTGATCATGGAGATGGATTCACTGATGAGCTGGGCATGATCCTCTTTGGTAAAGGATTTTCCCGAAATTTTTTCTGCGGCGTCGATAGTCATATCAACAATGGAATCACGCAGTTCTTTTTCGGCCTGCGTGCGTTCTCTGTCAATCTCTTTTCTTGCATTGGTTATGATGGTTTCAGCCTGTTCGCGCGCTTCCGCAACGATTTTTTCCTTCATGATCTCGCCGTCCTGGGCTGCGTTATGAAGAATTTCGGCTTTTTCATCGTGTGCGCCTTTGATCATTTCAGCATATTCGTTTTCAAGTTTTTCCGCATTTTCTTTCGCTTCGTTTGCCGCGGAAAGATCTTTCGCAATAGCTTCTTTGCGTTCTTCAAGCATTGCTTTGATTTTATCCGCAAAGAAAACTTTTACGATCATGAAAAACGCAAGAAAGGTCGCACCCTGAATAACAATGGTTCTTATGAGATTGGCATCCAGTTTTATAAGCCAGCCATCCATATTGTTACCAAACTTTCTGTAATTTTTTGTTTCTTAAAATCAGAAGGGTTTTACGAAGATGAGGATAAGAGCAATAACAAGTCCGTAAATACCGGTGGTTTCGGAAACTGCCTGACCGAGAAGCATGGTGGAAATGATTTTGCTCTGTGCTTCGGGCTGTCTTGCGACTGCTTCAACACCTTTACCTGCTGCAAAACCTTCGCCGATGCCGGGGCCGATTGCTGCAAGACCTACGGAAAGGCCTGCGCCGATGGCGCTTGCTGCGTAAATGAGATCCTGTCCAGTAATGTTTTCCATATGAGTTCTCCTTTTATAAAATATAATTTTTTCTTTTTAAAATTTATGCCGCAATGAACAGCATTGAAAGCATACAGAAGATATAGGCCTGAAGGCAACCGGCGAACACGTCAAAATATCCGTGAACGATCGCCATCGGGAAAAGAGGAAGCATGCAGATTATTGCAAGGCCCATAACAAGTACTTTTTTGTCTTTTTCAAGGGTTTTGATTTTCTTATACTGTTTTGTAAGAAGCAAAACGGTAAGCACTATTGCCGCTACGGAAATCCAGATGGGGATAAGGTTGGATCCGACAAGCATTGCGTAAATAAGAGCGCCAAGCATCATTCCGCCCATCATATTTCCGAAAAGACGGAAAGTTAAGGAAACGGGGTTTGCAATTTCGCTGATGATGTTCATCGGAAGCATTATCGGAATCGGCTCGATGAAAGACTTGAAATAAGCTTTCACACCGGTTACTTTTATTTTGTTAACCTGGGTAAGAATAAAAGTAAGAATCGCCAAAGCCGCCGGGGTTGCAATATCCGCCGTAGGTGCTCTTACAACGCCAAGGCCGATGAAGCTGCTTATGTTTGAAACAAGCAAAAATGCGAAAAGAGCAAGGAAATAGGGCACAAATGCTTTTGCGCCGGGGCCCATATTTGCGTTTACCATATCGTCAATGGCTCCGTAAAGCATTTCCGCAATTACCTGTTTCTTTCCCTCGGGTTTAACTTTAAGTCCGCTTCCAAGCCAGATGAACAGCGCCGAAAGCAAAATCAAGATAAGCCATGTCCAAACCATGGTATTGGTGATTTCCGTTCCCAGAAAAGGAATTCCGCTGCTTTGTACTTCCGAAATAGATATTCCCACAATCATACCTCCTTTCCGGTCTGTTTACTGACCAAATTATTCAAAAAAGCCAAAAGGCAAATTGAATATGATATGCTCAAAAGTCCAAGCGCCGCCCCAACGAAGCTGACGTCCGGGTTCTTTATTGCCACAACCAGAACGACTATGCGAATCGCAAGTCTTAAAATGAAATTGATTATTGTTATGATTGAAGCGTTTTTCTCGCTTCCTGAAAAAAGACTTTTTCCGATTGCAATTTCATGCTGTCTGAAAACAAGCTGAGCCGCCGCTCCGCCAAGAAAAACGCCAAGGGCAACTTCTTTTGCCGCCCCGAAAAAAAGCGAAACCAAAACCGCGAAAACACAGATAAAAACCGCGAAAACTCTTACGTTTTTAACTGTGATAAGAGTTCCCTCTTCGCCTTCGTCAATTCTGTTTTGAATCTGATTCAACATTCTTTTCCTCTTTTAACCAAACATCTTTAATAAGATAGTAGCATCCTCTGTAAGCGGAATAAACTCCGCAGATTATTCCTATTGCGGTAAACCAATATCCGCCATTGCCATATTTTCCGTCGAGCCAGATTCCGACAGACATTAAAAGAATTATGGGACAGATGGCGCTTATTGAAACCTGAAAAGGTGGTGGCCCACAGACTTTCCACCATCCGCAATGCGGATGAAATTGCGGTGGTTATGAACGGTGAGATCACCGAAAGAGGTACCCATGAGGAACTGATGGCGGCCGGTGGAATGTATAAGGATC
>JAFOYK010000015.1 GCA_017424665.1 Oscillospiraceae bacterium | reverse complement strand
TTTTTCATTGCTTGAAGAAGAATAATTATTATAACCTGATGAACCGCTGCTATAATTATTTGAACCCGAAGAGGATTTGGAAGAGCCTTTTGAAGAAGATTTTGCGTCTTCTTTTCCCTGATTATATCCATCGCTATATCCATCGGAATAACCTAGTTTCTTGCCCTCTTCTTTACCTTTTTTATAGCCCTTATTATATTCTTCGACTTTCGCTTCGTCGTATCCGGCCTCGTAACCAGCCTCATACGAGGCAGTAATTTGAGAATCGTACGCAAAATATCCTCCGATTATAACACAAAGCGCAATAAAAACTCCAACTATTATATTTCCGAATTTGTTTTCCTGTTCTTTTATTTTAACGTCGTTTTGGTATGTATTTTGTGAATCAGCCATTTTGTGCCTCCGAAAACATTTTATTATGCCACAATATTGTAGCATATTTCAATATTTAATGCAACAAAATAGTAGCATAGCCTTATGAGGTGATGCTGAATGTTTTTTCAAAGATTGGCTGATTTAAGAACAGATTCCGATAAAACCCAACAGGAAATTGCTGATTTGCTTGAATGCAAGCGTGAAGTGTACCGCAGATACGAAAAAGGCATACACGAAATTCCCGTCTGGGCATTGATAAAACTTGCGCAATATTATAATACAAGCACAGATTATATCCTTGGCCTTACAGATGAAATAAAACCGTATAAATAACAAAAGCACCCTTGCTCAAATAAACAAGGGTGCTTTTTTGCGGGCGGATGATATCCGCCCCTACTGTAGGGAACGGTCTTGACCGTTCCGAAAAAAGAAAAGGCGGGAGCAAGCTCCCGCCCTGCTTTTACATTCATAATTTTTCTTTAAATTCAGGAAAATTTGTTATAAGATAATGAATCGTCTGTATATCCCAAACCGCAAACGCAAGGTTGCGACAATTTTTAAAAATTTCCTTCGTCATCGGAATATATCCGCAAAGAGCAGCTTTCTCTTCGTCATCATAACATGAAAATTTTTCGTTTTCGGCGCAAACACCTTCTTGGCTTTTTTCAGAAAATTGGATTTTCTTTCGCTTTTTCACAATAAATACCACACAAAAATTTATTTTGCACTTATATAGGTGCAAAATAATATTAACACTCCCATATAATAATGTCAAGAAGTTTGTTCTTAAATAAGTGCAAGACAGAGAGTGTTGTATGAACATAGATGTTGAGAAAAGGATAGGTAAAAATATCCGAAACCTGCGTGAAAAAGCAAAGCTTACACAAGAAGAACTTGCCGCACAACTTCAATTGCATGGCTGTGACATAACAAGAAGTGCTGTTGCAAAAATCGAAGTCGGACAGCGTCATTTGTATCCGGATGAAATAATTTTATTAAAAGAAATTTTAAAAGTAAATTTTGATGATATATTTGCATAATAAAAGCTCTATTGTTCAACTGAACAATAGAGCTTTTTTTACACCTCATCAGTCACCTTCGGTGACAGCTTCCCCGGCAGTAATTGTCATCCGCTCGCTTCGCTTGCGGGACAATCTTGCGTGGGTGTTGTTAACCAAATCAAAGATTTGGACAACACCGCATCAAGGGGAAGCCTTTTTTATTAAACGATAAGTTCGTATTCGCCGGTGCCGTCGTCGCCGTTGTAATAATCCCAGAGTTTGTCGCCGTCATAGATGCCTTTGTCGGTGACAAAGCCGGTAACGAGTTCCGGGGGAGTTTTGTCGAATGCGGGATAGAATCCGCTTACGCCTTCAACAGCGGTTCTGGTTCCGAGAGCTTCAAGAACCATGTTAGGGTCACGCTCTTCGATTTTAACGTCCTTTGCGAAGGGGTGGCATTTATCGGGAGTTCCGGTTACATAGAAAGGAATTCCCCAGTATTTTGCCGCAAGAGCGATCTGGAAAGTACCGACTTTGTTGATAACAACGCCGTCCATGGTGATAGCGTCTGCCGCGCAGGTAAATACGTCAACTTTCTTTTCGTGCATGGTCCAGCCGGGCATGTTATCGGTGATAACGGTTACGTCAAATCCCATATCGTGAAGAACGGAAGCGGTAAGACGGGCGCCCTGGAAATAAGGTCTGGTTTCGGGGCAGACGAATTTGATTTTCTTGCCCTGGGCTTTGATTTCCTTGCACATGAAACCGAGAATGGTTTCAGCATAGCACTGGGTCATAACGGTGCCTTCGTCCGGGAATTTGGAAACAAGGTGTTTCGCAACTTCGCCGATTTTGTTATAGCGGTTGTCGGTAAGAGCGATGATTCTGTCGAAGGTTGCCTGGATGGCGTCTTTTTCGCCTGCTGCATAAGCTTCTTCAGCGGCAGCAACACAGGAATCGGTGATGATTTTAATGCGTTTTGCGGTGGTGGGTCTTGCGTTTACCATAAGGTCCTGAGCATAGCGGATGTGTTCCATTGCTTTGTCGTAAGGCATATCTTTTGCTTCATATGCGGCAAGGACCATTCCCATTCCGCAAGCGAGGTAAGGGCCTGCGCTCTGGACGATCATATCTCTCATTGCGTTTGCAACTTCTTCGGAAGTGTTGCAGGTAACGAATTTGATGGGGTGGGGGTAACAGCGGCGGTCAAGAATTCTTACTTTTCCGTCTTCATACCATGCTACGTTTTCATATCTGAGAAGGAAGGCAAGGCCTTCATCTGCTCTGGGCATTATTAAAAACTCCCTTCGGACAATAATTTTTCGATTTTATTATACACTTTTTTACATTAAGTTACAAGGCTTATCCCTTGTTTTCGTCTGTGATTGAATGTATAATATTTTTATAAAATCCTTTTAAAAGGAGCTGATTTTCCTTGAGCAACGCGGACGAATATATTCAGAAATTCAAAGAGCTTGAGGCCATTGTCAAAGACACTTTCGGGCTTAACGATTGGGATTCTGTCACGAATTTTCTTTCGAAAAGGGACGAATACCGCCCTTTCCGCGAAGAGATAAAATATTGCCAGGAAGTAAGAAACCTTCTTCAGCATAAGCAGAAAATCGGCGGGGAATATCCGGTTGAACCTTCGAGGGAAATGATAAATTTTCTTCAGAAAACCATAGATTCCCTTAAAGAACGCAAAACCTGCGGCGAAATAATGGTTCCCATGAACCGCCTTTTTTACAGAAAAACTTCCGACAGCGTCAAGGGAACCCTTGGAAGAATGACAAAGATCCCCACCGGTCATGTTCCGGTTCTTGATGAAAACGGAAAAGTTTGCGGCGTTTTCACCGCGGTTTCTTTCCTTCATATCATCGCCGACAAAAAGGGCGAGCCTCTTGGTTCGGATTATTCTTTCGGGGACGCAAAAAATTACGTTTCTTTTGAACACCATAACAGCGAGGTTTACCGCTTTGTTGAAAAGGATCTTTACGTTGACGAACTTAAGGATATTTTTGAAAAAACCTATTCCGGCGGAAAGCGCCTTGCGATGGTTTTTGTAACTTCCAACGGAAAAGAAAACGGAAAACTTCTCGGAACAATTTCGCCCTGGGACGTTCTCGGAAAATAATTTTCCTTAAAATGCAGCAAAAACAGCAAAAAAACACACTTATTTAATAGGATTTTAGCGTAATCCGACTTGTTTTTAATATAATATAATGTTATTATAGATATTTGTAGAAGATTATCTATCCAGAAAGGAATGAAATAATTTGTCCGAAGAATTTAAAAATTCTGAAAACATCGGTGCGGAACAGCCGGCAAAAAAACCTTTTTCCGTAACCATTCCCGAAGACGATTTCATCAATGATATCCCCGCTCCGGAAACCGATGTTCCCGCAGACGCAAAACCCCACAAAGTTGTAAGATACGTTGACAACGCCCCGAAGAAAGAACCCGAAACCGCTTCCAAAAAGAAAAAAGGCGGCCTTGTTGGTGAATTCTTCGCCGGAGCTGCCGCAGGCGCAAAAACCGTTTCCGAAGGAATTTCTTCCGGCGCAAAAACCGTTTCCGAAGGAATTTCCGCAGGAATCAAAACCGTTTCCGAAAAGAAACCGAAAGCGGAAAAACCGGTTAAAGAAAAACCCGTTAAGGAAAAACCCGCAAAACCCGTTAAACCCGCAAAAGAAGCTGAAAACGACGAAACCCAGTTCCTTCCGAAAGAAAGTAAAAAGGTTGCAAAATCCGGCGGATTTATGAGCAAACTTAACGCTCTTCCCACCGGCGCAGTAATCGGCGGCGCTGCCGCAATTCTTGTTGTTCTTGTTGCAATAATCCTTATTGCCGCAACCAGCTGTTCCCCTTCCGAAGAAAATCCTTCCCAGCAGGGCTCTTCCGGCGGCCAGATCACCATTAACCCCGACGGCAGCCAGAACGATCCTTCCGAAGTTCCGGAAGAAGAAACCAAACTTGAAATTCCCGACAGAGCAACCCAGTTTGCCGATGCTTATTCCACCAACAACGATGTTGTTGGCTGGCTTTATGTTCCCGGTCTTGAAGACGTTGATGCGGGCGTTTGCTTCAGCTACGATTCTTCCTATCCTTACGACAAACGCGACGTAACCGGTAAAAAAGTTTCCCAGTCCTATTGGATCGACGGCGCTTATTACACCCATTACCGCGGACTTTTCGGTGAAACCGCCGAAAAACTTTCCAGCAACACCGTAATTTTCGGCCACAGCGACCTTGGTAAAGAAAACCTTAACTATACCAACGACGACCCGAACGGTCCTCTTTTCTCTCAGCTCTTCAACTTCAAGAACCCCGATTTTGCCGAAAAGACCCCTTACATCTATCTCACCCTTCCCGGTGAAGAAACCGTTTGGGAAGTTTTCTCCGTTTTCTATAACGACGCAAACGCAACCAAGAGCACCTTTGCTCCTTATTATAAAAAGGGCGACCCCGGCGACCTTTGGTATATCGAACCCTCTCCCGGCAAGGAAGAATATAAAGCAATGCTCGATATGATCCAGAAGCGTTCTCTTTATGATTATGACGTTGAAGTAACTTCCGAAGATAAGATCCTTACTCTTTCCACCTGCACCGTTGCTTACGGACTCAGCGCCCGCGCCGATTACCGTTTCGTAATTGTTGCAAAACTTGTTAAGGACACCGAAAATCTTATGAACAAAAACGCTTCTTTCAGCATCAATTCCGATGCTCCCGTTCCTTCCAGTTTTGAAAGCGAATTTAAAAAATACAGCCTTAACTGGAAACCTTCCAAAGACTGAATAATTTAATAAAAAAGGGCGGCCGGGCCGCCTTTTTTTTTGTTGCGTTCTTTTAAAAAAAGTGATATAATTGCCCACTAGTGAGTTTGAAGCCTTCCTCACTTAAAACAAAACCAAAGGAGAGTTTTAAAAATGAATAACAGAAAAAGCAAAACCGCCTTCCTTACAAAAAGCGCTGTTATCGCCGCGCTTTACGTCGTCCTTACGGAAATTTCCGCAATTCTCGGAATTTCAAGCGGGGTTATCCAGTTCCGCCTTTCCGAAATGTTTGCGGTGCTTCCGATTTTCACACCCGCGGCAATTCCCGGGCTTTTCATCGGCTGTCTGATTTCCAACATTCTTGCCGGCGGAATTTTCTGGGACGTTGTTTTCGGAAGCCTTGCAAGCCTAATCGGCGCTTACGGCGCTTGGCTGCTGCGCAAAAAAAGCGTTTATCTTGTTCCCGTTCCGACAATTCTTGCGAACATGATAATTGTTCCTTTTGTTCTGCGCTTTGCTTACGGCTTTGAAGGAACCATTCCGTTTTTCATGCTTACGGTCGGTCTTGGCGAATTTGTCTGCGCCGGAATTCTCGGCGTTTTTCTTGCAAAAACACTTAAAAAACACAAAGTTGATTTCTGATAAAAAAGCCTTCGCAATGCGAAGGCTTTTTTGTTGACTAACTTCTGTTTATGATATATCATTAAGACATAAGGTTTGAGCACGTGCTGTGCTCAAAACAAATTTTCCGTGCTCAAAGGAGATTTTTATGGAAAAACTTCTCATAAGCGCCTGCCTTCTTGGTGTTTCCTGCCGTTATGACGGAAAAAGCAAACCTCTTTCCGGAACTCAAAAACTTTTTGAAAAATATGAGCTTATTCCGGTTTGCGCCGAAATTTTCGGCGGCCTTCCCACGCCGAGAGTTCCGGCTGAAATCCAGGGAGAAAAAGTTATAACTTCCGACGGCCGCGACGTCACCGCCGAATATCTTAAAGGGGCGGAAGAAGTTTTGCGCCTTGGAAAACTTTTTGGCGCAAAAAAGGCGCTTCTTAAAGAACGCAGCCCCTCCTGCGGAAATGGAATTATCCATAACGGAAAATTTGATGGGGGAGTTGTTCCCGGCTTTGGAAAAACCGCCGCGCTTCTTCTTGAAAACGGTTTTGAAGTTTTCGGCGAATCGCAGATCGAAGAACTTTTGAAATAAAAAAATCCCGCCTTTTGGCGGGATTTTGTTTTTTAAAGATTTTCTTTTTCGTTGATTCGGAAAGAAAGGGTAAGAAGGCTGTCGCTGAGATGAACGTTCTGAACTTCGATTTTATCGTCGGAACGAAGGTCGACCGGAGCAAAGTTCCAAATTCCTTTAACGCCGCCTTTTACAGCTTTTTCGAGAATTTCTTCCGCAACGTTTGCGGGAGTGGTAATTACAACAACATCAACTTTGTTTGCCGCAAGGTAATCCTCAAGGGAAGTTACGTTAAGTATCGGAATTCCGCAAATCTGCATTCCGTCGAACATAAGGTTGTTGTCGAAAACAGCGTCGATGAAAAAGCCGTCGGTGTTGAAATCTTTAAAGCTGATTATTGCGCGGCCAAGGTTTCCCGCACCGATTACGACCATGTGGTGTTCTTTTTTGATTCCGAGAAGTCCGGAAAGCCATTCTTTAAGGGTATCCGGATGATAGTTTTCAACGCCGCCGCAGGTGAAGAAATCCTGTCTTACCTGTGCGCTGGTGTTGCCGATTCTTTTTGCAAGTTCACCGGAAGTTACGGTCTGTTTTCCTTCCGCAAGCATGATGCAAACGTGGCGGTAATATGCCGGAAGCCTTCTTGCAAGAGCGTCGGAAAATTGTTTTTTATCAAGAGCCTTGTTTCCCATTATTATCCTCCTTGGCGGGAACGCCCCTTTTAAAATATATAATAATATTATATATCAAAATTACTATTTTGCAATAACCAAAATGTTAAAAATGTATCATTTTTCGCCAAAAATTTAATCAAACAAGACATTTTCAGCAAATTTTTGTGTTCCCCAAGCGCACAAAGCCCGGGGTGTTTACTAAAACGAAAAACACTTTTAATTTTTCTTTTGTTTTTTATATTTTACTGTTGATTTATTATATAACAGTAGTATAATATAAGCAAATGTTTATATTATTAAACTTTATTTAGGGAGGCGTTTTCTTTGACCCAAAGAGAAAGACAGATTCTCCAGCTTATTGAAGCGAACCCGATGATCCAGCAGCAGGAAATTGCCGACAAGCTCGGAATAACCCGCTCTTCCGTTGCGGTTCACATTTCAAACCTTACCAAAAAAGGCTGCATTGCCGGAAAAGGTTATGTTCTTCGCACCGGAAGCTACGCCGTTGTTGTTGGCGGAGTTAACGTGGACATCGGCGCCCGTTCTTTCAAACCTCTTGTTGCGGAAGATTCAAACCCGGGCGAAGTTATGACAAGCCTTGGCGGCGTTGGAAGAAACATTGCTCACAACATGAGCCTTATGGGACTTGACGTCCGTCTTCTTTCCGCTTACGGCGACGACCTTAACGGCGAAAGGGTCGCGGCTTCCTGTTCCGAACTTGGAATTGACCTCAGCCAGGCTCTTCGTGTTCCCGGAGCATCGACTTCGACCTATCTTTACATAACCGACCCGGAAGGCGAAATGGCTCTTGCGGTTTCGGATATGGAAGTTTGCAAAAAAATAACCCCGGAATATCTTTCCAAAAACCTTGCTCTTTTGCAAAACGCCCAGGTCGTTGTCGCGGACGCGAACATTCCCGAGGAATCTCTTAAATTCCTTGCGGATAACCTTTTTGTTCCGCTTTTTGTGGATACCGTTTCCACCGTTAAAGCAGTGAAGGTCAAAGACATCCTTCCCAAGATCCACACCCTTAAACCCAACCGCATTGAAGCGGAACTTCTTTCCGGAGTTAAAATTGAAACCGAAGAGGATGCCGAAAAAGCAGCAAAGGCTCTTATTGAAAAAGGCGTTCGCAGAGTTTTCATTTCCATGGGCGCAAAAGGCGTTTTCGCCGCAACCGCCAAAGAAAGCCTTTGGCACGGAATTTTCCCCGGAAAAATGGTGAACACCACCGGCTGCGGAGACGCTTTCATGGGCGCTTTGGTCTGGGCATATCTTGAAGGAATGAACCTTGAAGATACCGCAAAAGCCGGCCTTGCCGCAGGTTCCATCGCCATGGAATCCAACGAAACCATCAACCCGCTTATGTGTGCGGAACTTCTTAAAAAACGAATGAATTATAAAAAATAAAAAGGAGATATTCAGAATGTACCTTAACAAATTTCTTGACGTAAACGCAGAAGTTGCAGAAGCCATTGCCGCAGGCAAACCCGTTGTTGCTCTTGAATCCACCATCATCAGCCACGGCATGCCTTACCCCCAGAACGTTGAGACTGCTCTTAAAGTAGAACAGATCATCCGCGACAACGGCGCTGTTCCCGCAACCATCGCAATCATCGGCGGCCGTCTTAAAGCAGGTCTTACCCCCGAAGAAATCGAATATTTCGGCAAAAAAGGCCACGATATCAACAAAGCTTCCCGCCGCGACCTTGCTGTTCTTTGCGCAAGAGGTGAAGACGGCGCAACCACCGTTACCACCACCATGATCATTGCACACATGGCAGGAATCAAGATTTTTGCAACCGGCGGCATCGGCGGCGTTCACCGCGGCGCAGAAACCACCATGGATATCTCCGCAGACCTTGAAGAACTTGGCCAGACCCCTATGATGGTTGTTTGCGCTGGCGCAAAATCCATTCTTGACCTTGGCCTTACCCTTGAATATCTTGAAACCAAAGGTGTTCCGGTAATCGGTTTCGGCACCGAAGAACTTCCTGCATTCTACACCCGTTCTTCCGGTTTCGGTGTTGACTACAGAATCGACACTCCCGCAGAACTCGCTGCAGCATTCAAAGCTTCCAACGATATGGGTCTTAAAGCAGGTATGCTTGTTGCAAACCCCATTCCCGAAGAATTTGCAATGCCCCTTGACGTAATCAACGGCGCAATCGACACCGCAATCAAAGAAGCTGAAGAAAAAGGCATTAAAGGCAAAGAAACCACTCCTTTCCTTCTTGCAAAAGTTGCTGAACTCACCGGCGGCGATTCCCTTGCTTCCAACATCGAACTTGTTTTCAACAACGCAAAAGTTGCTGCACAGACCGCTGTTGAATATTCCAAACTTTAATTTAAAACAAATCTTAGGGCGGGAGTTTTCTCCCGCCTTTTTTATTTGATTTTTTCTAATAAAGCAAGATTAGCATTTTAATCAAAAAAATTAAATCATATTTTAAATACAACCCCATTTCTTTTGTAACCAAAAGAAACCGGGTTGC
>JAFOYK010000203.1 GCA_017424665.1 Oscillospiraceae bacterium | reverse complement strand
TGTTTTAATAAAACCACTGCCTCTTTGCGCGAAAAAAGGAAGGAAAAGAAGCATAACGATACTTATATCAAGAAGCCCGAAAACAAGATTTCGAATACTGTTTTCTTTGTTTTTGTTTTCCTCCTCCGCAATACTTAAAAGTTCGTCTCCGGAAAGAAGCTCATCGATCGTTACCGAAAACAGTTTTGAAATAGCCTTAAGGGAATCTATATTGGGATATCCTCTTCCGGATTCCCATTTTGAAACAGCAGTTCTTGAAACAAAAAGCCGTTCGGCAAGTTCTTCCTGAGTAAAGCCTTTTTGTTTCCGAAGCTCCTGTAGTTTTTCATTGAATTCCATAAAAACACTCTTTCTTCATAAAAACAGGCACAGCATAAATAGGCTGCGCCTGTCATATTGTTTAAATAATTTTAATGGCGTCGTCCGTTTCGGGAACAGGCCTTACAATTTTGCGAAGTTTTTCCATTCTTTCATCAAGCTCGGCGCTGAGGTCTGCGCAAAGAGCAAGTTCAGAGGCCATTTCATCGGTGAAATTAAAATCTTTTTTATAATGGATCTGATGTTCAAGGCTTGCCCAACAATCCATCGCAATTGTACGAAGCTGAATTTCAACTTTCATCATGCGTTTTTCTTTTGCAAGGAAAATCGGTATCTCAATAATAAGGTGAAGGCTTCTGTAACCGCTTGGCTTCGGGTTTTTGATGTAATCCTTCATACGGATGAGGGTAACGTCATCTTGGTTTAAAAGAGCCTCTGCGATGGTGTAAACGTCGCTTGGAAAGGAACAAACAACGCGTATTCCTGCAACGTCGTGAAGCTGTTCCTCAATGTTTTGCATTGTAAGAGGGTAGCCGTATTTCTTTAATTTATTGCGAATGCTGATTGGCCTTTTAAGGCGGCTTTTAATGTTTTCAATAGGGTTACGGTCAAGACGAAGAGAAAATTCTTCGTTAAGAACCTTAAATTTCGTTTCAACTTCCATTAAAGCACAGCGGTAATATGCCATAAGTTTTGCATATTCATGGGCGCGTTTTGCAATTAAATAATGTGCTTCTTCGTTTTCAAAAATCTGTTCAAACTCTTTTTCGAGTTCACGTTCGTTCGCAAATTCCTGTGACGTAGCGCAAATCCTTTCAAAAGGGTATTTCTTTAAATACAGTATAACATATAATTGTTAAATTTCCTAACAAAACATATTAAATTATTGTTAGCATATCCAACAAAAAAACACCGAAAAATTTGACATAAAAAAAGCTCCGCCGAAGCGGAGCTTTTTAATTATGTTCTTAATTATTTAAGAAAGAGGGGAAGGAATACAACAGCTACTACGGTCATGAGTTTGATAAGGATGTTAAGGGAAGGACCGGAGGTATCTTTGAAGGGGTCACCGACGGTATCGCCGACAACAGCTGCTTTATGGGGTTCAGAACCTTTGCCGCAGTTATGACCAACTTCGATGTATTTCTTTGCGTTATCCCAAGCGCCGCCTGCGTTGGACATGGTGATTGCCATGAGAACGCCAACTACGAGGGAACCTGCGAGAAGACCGCCGAGAGCTTCCGGTCCAAGGATAAGACCAACAGCAATGGGGCAAACTACTGCGAGAGCGCCGGGAAGGAGCATTTCTTTGAGAGCTGCACCGGTGGAGATGTCAACGCATCTTGCATAGTCGGGTTTCTGGGTTCCTTCCATGATGCCGGGGAATTCACGGAACTGTTTACGAACTTCTTCGATCATCTGGTTTGCTGCTTTACCAACAGAGTTCATGGTAAGAGCGGAGAAGAGCATAGGAAGCATACCGCCGATAAGGAGGCCTGCTACTACGGTAGGAGTAAGAAGGTCGATTTTGTCAAGGTATGCGATCTGGGAATAAGATACGAAGAGAGCAAGAGCGGTGAGAGCTGCAGAACCAACTGCGAAGCCTTTACCAACTGCTGCGGTGGTGTTACCAACGGAGTCGAGAGTATCGGTGATTTCACGTACTTCTTCGGGAAGTTCGCTCATTTCTGCGATACCGCCTGCGTTATCGGAGATAGGACCGTAAGCGTCAACTGCGATAACAATACCGGTGGTGGAAAGCATACCTACTGCTGCGATTGCAATGCCGTAAAGGCCGAATGCATAGTAAGCGCCGAGAATTGCGATTGCGATGAGGAGAAGCGGGAAAACAGTGGAGGTAAGGCCGGTTGCAAAACCGCTGATGATGCAGGTTGCGGAACCGGTTTCGCACTGCTGTGCAATTTCCTGAACGGGTTTGAAGTCGCCGGAGGTGTAGAATTCGGTGATTTTACCGATTGCAACACCAACAACAAGACCGATAACAACAGCGATGAAAGCACCGATGTTGCCGAAGCAAGCCTTGCTGAGGAAGAAGGAAGCTACGATTACGATAGCGGAGCTGATGTAAGTACCAAGGTTAAGCTGGCTTGCAGGGTTATTGGTTTTGCCGTTTACGAAGAAAACAGCGATAATGGAAGCGATGATGCCGATTGCGGAAAGGAAGAGGGGGAAGAGAGAACCGGTTACGGGGTTAAGCTCTACTTCGCCGAGAAGACCGCTGTTAATGGTGGGGATTGCAATTGCAAGGGTAATTGCGGAAACGATGGAACCGACATAGGATTCGAAAAGGTCGGAACCCATACCTGCAACGTCACCTACGTTGTCGCCAACGTTATCAGCGATAACTGCGGGGTTTCTGGGGTCATCTTCGGGGATACCTGCTTCAACTTTACCAACAAGGTCTGCACCAACGTCTGCTGCTTTGGTATAGATACCGCCGCCAACACGTCCGAAAAGTGCTACGAAGGAAGCACCAAGGGAGAAACCGGTGATGATGGTTGCACAGTCTGCAAGGGTGATGTTTGCGAAAATGCCGGTGTCAAGGTTGCATACGATGAAAACAACGCTTACGCCGAGAAGGCCAAGGCCAACAACGCAAAGACCCATAACAGCGCCGCCGCGGAAAGCAACTTTAAGTGCAGAAGGCATACCGCCTTTGCTTGCTGCGTTGGTGGTACGTACGTTTGCATCGGTTGCGGTTTTCATGCCGATGTAGCCTGCAAGAATGGAGAATGCAGCGCCGAAAAGGCATGCGATTGCAGCAATGGGGCTGATGAAGATTGCTACGATGAGAAGAAGAGCTACTGCGAAAGCAGCAACCATTTTGTACTCGCGGCCAAGGAATGCCATTGCACCCTCACGGATGTAGCCGGCGATTTCTTTCATTCTGTCGTTGCCTTCGTCCTGTTTTGCAATCCAGCTTTTAAGCATGAGAGCAACAACAAGAGAAATGACACCGACAACGGGAACAGCATAGAGAAGATTTTCCATAAGCTTTGTTCACTCCTGTTTCTGTTTCTTAAATTTGGGCAATAGCCCACTGTTGTATATCAACACCTTATTATACATATTTTTATAATATTAAGTCAATAGAATATTCAAAAATTAGACCAAATTTATTAAAAAAATATCACAAATTTGTCAAAAGCTTTTGTCTTTAGGTTTATATAAAATAACAAAACCGTTAACGCAAAACAAAGTTTTACCTTAACGGTTTATAAAAAATGCACTATTTTAATAAAATTTGTTTTATTTCTTCAAACCATTCGATTATCCGGAAACGC